>WRKC01000061.1 GCA_009778275.1 Methanomassiliicoccaceae archaeon | reverse complement strand
CCGGTGCCGAGCTGGTCCCTTTCTCCCCTATCAAAGACTGCCTTCCGGATGTGGACGGCTTGTATTTTGGCGGAGGATACCCCGAGTTATTTGCAGCGGAACTTGAAAATAATACCATCAGGGCCACCGTGAGAAAGATGTCGGAGGGAGGTATGCCGATATATGCTGAAAGCGGCGGCCTGATGTATCTCTCTGAGGGCATTAGCGATATGGTGGGGAAACGATATGAGATGTGCGGCGTCTTCGAATCCGAATCGAAAATGAACGACAAAAGAAAGTCGCTTGGGTATGTGGAGATGACCTCTAATTTCGATAATATTCTATGTAAGAAAGGATGGAGTTTAAGGGGCCACGAGTTCCACTACTCAACGACCGCTCCCTCCGGGCAGGAGGTGTACGCTTTTGATCTCAGCAGGGGGAAAGGCATAGAAGATGGAAAGGACGGTATGGCAGTGCACAATACAGTTGCGGGGTACACGCATATCCATTTTGCATCGAATCCAAAGATACCAAAGAGATTCATCGACTGCTGCATCGAGTATTCCAAAAAATGACCCTGTATCCTCCGTACAAGATCTTGTTACTGAAGCGTATTAAAGGTCAATAATAGTAAACGCAATGGCCGGCAGAATATCTCCTCATTACGGCCGCCGCTCACACCTGCCCCAACACCTCTCCGATACTGCCGCGAACGACCAGCAAAGCATTGCGCTCTTGCGGAAGCTCGGATCTATTGATGAGGATCAGCTTTCCTCCATGATAATATTGCAACAACCCGGCGGCGGGATACACATTCAGTGATGTCCCGCCTACGATCAGTACGTCGGCGTTATTTATTGCAAGGACCGCTTTTCCCACAACATCACTGTCCAGAGGTTCTTCGTAAAGTACTACATCCGGTTTGATAATGCCTCCGCATCCGCATCTCGGAACACCTTCACATCCTATGATGTGTTCCAGGGAGTGTGCTTTTCCGCATTTCATACAATAATTGCGGTAGACCGAACCGTGCAGTTCGTAGATGCATCTGCTTCCCGCCATTTGGTGAAGGTTGTCTATGTTCTGAGTGACGACCGCTTTCAATTTGCCTTGCGATTCCAGTTCCGCCAGCTTGAGATGCGCCGCATTGGGCTTGGCGCCGGGGTGTATCATCTTGTCACGGTAAAAACGGTAGAATTCTGCCGTGTTGTTCATGAAAAAAGTGTGCGATATCATCGTTTCCGGCGGGTATGGGTATTTTTGACTGTAAAGCCCGTCTGTGCTTCTGAAGTCCGGGATGCCGCTTTCGGTGGATACCCCCGCGCCGCCGAAGAAGACAACGTTATCCGAATCGTTGATCGCCGATCTCAACGCTGCGATTTGACTGTCCATTTTCCATCACCGACCCTATGAATGAAAGTTTCGCGATATGAAAGGTTGTACTTATTGAACAATCTCTTCTTGGTAGCGGAAGACGTGATAACTGTATCTGTTCCGCATTGTATGATGATCTCTTCAAAAGTAATATTTCCCTGCGTACCTCTTTGGAAGCACAAAGAGCTCCCCGTCCTTGTCCAGACCGACCGATGCGCTGACCTCGTACACATCCTGTATGAGTTCCTCCGTGATCACTTCCTTCGGGTCCCCCTCAGCATAGATCTTGCCCTGTTTCATTATGATGCAGCTGTCACAGTACCTGGCCATCAGAGAGATATCGTGCTCGGCGACGAGCACGGACATGTCCTTCTTTGCCATCGCTGTGAGGTATTCCATCACTTCCAGCTTATATTTCATGTCGAGATGCGCCGTGGGCTCGTCCACCAGCATGAGCCTCGGCTCCTGAACGTACGCCTTGGCTATCAGCACGCGCTGTCTTTCCCCCGATGACAGCATATTGAGCGGCCTGTTCTTCAGTTCGAGAACACCGAACTTCGCCATCGTCTCTTCTACCAGCGACTCGTCCTCCTCTGTCTCCCACCAAACGTTCTGCAGATATGGGTAACGACCGAGCATCACAGTCTCGAAAACGGTAAGGCCGAAACTCGCTTTCAGCTCCGCTGGCACGTTGGACACTTTTCTGGCTATCTCCGCCGGGGTTTTTTCCAGAACGGACTCTCCGTCGATCAATACGTCCCCTGAAGATATCTTGTGCATATGGTTTATGCACCTCATCATAGTTGTCTTTCCGCATCCGTTCGGGCCTATCAGGCCCACTAACTGCCCAGGGCTGATGGAGAAAGACACGTCCTTCACGGCATGGAATCCGTTATCGTAATATTTGTTCAGATCCCTTAGTTCCAACAGAGGTGAGTCAGCCATCGTACATCCTCCCTTTTCTGATAAGCAGATAAGCGAAAAGCGGGACCCCGATTATGGTTGTGATCGCTCCCACCGGCAGCTCCTGGGGGATCATGACCATCCTTGCCAAAATATCCGCGAACAACATTAGAACCGCACCCATCACGATCGATGCAGGAAGAACAAGACGGTGGTCGCTTCCCAATATCATGCGGCAGACATGCGGGACGACCAGTCCGACGAACCCTATTATTCCTACGAACGCAACGCATACGGCGGTAAGGACGGAAGCGAGTATCAGTATCCACCTGTTGAACACCTTCACGTTCAGCCCCATCTGCCTGGCTTGGTCTTCGCCAAGCAGGACAAGATTCATTTCCTTTGCCCAAAGCAAAGGAATGACGGAAAGGAACACTGCGGGGAAGAACAACAGCCATACGGTGTCCCACCCGATATTGGCGAAACTGCCATATAACCATGTCAGGGCGCTGTGAAGCTTCTCGGACTGCGCCGTTACAAGCATTATCGTCATGATGGACGAGAATGCCATTCCTACGACGACCCCCGCCAAGACAAAATTCGTCGATGAGCCTCCGGCTTTTGTTGCCAGAAGCATGGTCAGGAAGAATGCGATGATAGCTCCGACGGCTGCAAGGATGGGTGTAACAAAGTTGCTTCCCGCCAAAAGCCCGAAGAAAGTGAAATTCGCAGCGAGGGCGGCGACCGCAAACGTGCCCGCCCCGGCAGACACACCCATGATATATGGATCCACCAACGGATTCCTGATGACCGCCTGATATATCGAACCTGCTATTGCCAGCCCCATGCCCACCGCTATCGCCGAGATCGCCCTCGGGAGACGTGAATCGTAAATTGCGCTCTCCAAATCCGTTAGGTTGGACCCGTGCTTCTGCACAGCTGAGATCAGTGCAGAGAACGCATCCTGTATCGGGACATTCCCATAAGAGCCGAAAGAAAGAGAGACCAAGAACATCAGGAAGGCCATGACGGCCCCTATACAGACAACGATGATCAGACGGCGCTTGTTGTGCCTGACCCTGGACCCCTCATATGTACCGAGGAATTTTCCACTCTTCTGCTTCACATATTCCGGCAATGAGGTGTTGGCGCTCCTTGCTTTGAAGAAGGCCCACACCAAAAGCAGAACCACGATGATGATCAGCACCAACAAGGACAGCAACCAGACATTCAGGCTGGATTCGTTCGGTTCTGTTATTTCGCCTGCGGTAATATCGCCAATAATGGCGTAGAATCCTCCGTCAGTGCCGACGTATATCCCCAGATCGGTCACGACAGGCGCTGACATGGCCCAGTTCTTTATGCTCTCGGGTTGCATGAACCTGCCCTCGACCTTTCCATCAAGGGAGACCGCGTAAAGATATCCGCCCAGCTGGTACTCTGAAATGTAGATCGTATCGCCGTTGACAAGCGTCATTGCGGCTTTTATGGGTCCGAGATCCGCTGAGACCGTCTCGACACTCCCCCCTATAGAAATCCTGCCAAGAGGGATGTTGACCGATGTGAAATATACTCCTTCAAAGGTATCATTCTTGACGGGAAGGAAATAGTTGCCGACCAGACCCGTTTCCTCTGTGTATGATGTCCTCGTAAGGGTCTTAGCCGACCTGTCGAACTTATATGTGGCTATCCCCCCATAAATTGAATTCATTCCGCGCCCGTCCGAGAATCCCACATAGATATTGTTGCCGTCCGCATACGGCACAGTGACGTTGCCTGTGACGAATGTCCCGCTCTTGTTGGTCGTGGTGTATGTATAGACGGTTTGAGATACTATCTCTTTACCTGTTGCCGCGTCGAATACATACAGCTTTCCGTCCAGCGCCCCGGCGTAAACAAGACCGTCGGAGACGGCCACATTAGTGTAGTAAACACGGCCCCCGAGCTCAGCCCTCCAAAGGATGTCCATGCTCACCGGATCGACCGCGTAGACATACCCGCTGCTGGTACCGAAGAACATTGTTCCGTAGTCATATATTATCGAGGCCGCACCGGTATTGTATATCGAGCCGATCAAAGTGCGACCGCTCTCAGGGGAGACGGACCTGTAAGGTGCTTTCGCCACCCCGTCAAGAGCTTTGTATGTGTTGCTGTCCTTGTCCACAGCCTCGTCGTACAGGGCGTAGACAAGCGTTCCGTCCGCAAGGGATATCTTATACAGCGTTCCGTTGGTCGCCGGCAGATAGTAATAGTTTCCGATAACGGCACCTGTGGCGACCTCGTACCCCATACCGGTCGGGAATTCGAATGTCCAGACCTCTTCCATGGTGTTCTGATCGTAAGCATAGACCTTCGGCTGCAGCTTGGATGTTGTGGAGCCGCCTGTGACAATGATCAATTTTCCGTCCGCCACCAGCGTCACTCCGTCAACGTAGTTGGCGTTGCCGTAGTCCTTATCGAAAATGGTCTCTGGAAGAGAATCTCGTATCTCTGCGGTCTGGCTTCCGTCGCCGGCGGAATTACCCCTTACCTGCGTCCATGCCTGCATGTGATCCGGGGTGACGGCCGGAACTATCCCCGCCGGATAGTATCCGAGCGCAATGGAACCTCCGTTGTACTTCGAACCTATGCCGCTCTTTTCCGTCCATCCGCCTGCGCCGTATTCAAAGATTCTCCATGAGGTCTTCACTTTCCCGATGGTGAAATCATCCCTTCCATCCACAACGATCTTCCCAGAGAATGAATAGCTCAGTCCCAGACCATCTAGCGCTGAAGCAAGGACGTCCCTGTATGTGGCGCCGTCCGTATCGGCATCGGCCCAATACGTGTCCCCATTCCCCATGTCAATGAGGACCTTGGAGGATGTGCCTTCCCCGTCTGAATACTCAAGCATAACGAGGGGGGAAACCATCAGGGCGCATGCGAACAGGGCTATGATCAATCTTTTCTTCATATGAACACTCAACTGAAATCCATGTCTTTGGTAATTGAAAGGTAATTCTCATATTCATTGCCGAAATACTTCGGCACCTTGATATCGTCCCTGAACGAATCGGGATGGAGTATCCTCCCTACCAGCTCCGTGAGCTGCACCGCACGGGGCGCGGGGCGGGATGCCAGATCGGCGGATGATTCCGCGAAGACGTATATCTCCCCGGTCTTGAACGCATTGGTCCTCTTCCATTCCGCCGGAAGCTCATCGAGCATCTTATCATAATCCTCCTGCGTCAGAGACATATCATACCCTACGACCAGGATCACATCCGGGTTGTATTTGAAAACGGACTCGCTGTTCGCCTGGATCCAGTTGTTGGAGTCCCCGTAAGCGTTGGTTGCAAGGACGAAGTCCAGTATGTCTGACATGTATGTTCCGCCGCCGGACACCCATGGCGACTTGACCGTATTCAGGGCCACCATCACTTTTGGAAAGGTAATGGTAAAATCTGTCTCCAGAGTCCCTTTGATTATGTCAAAGGCATCGTTCATTGTGTTTATCACACGGTCCCTCCCGAGGTCATATCCCATTGCTGTGCCGATGACGTGAACGTTATCCATAATGGTATCGAGGCTCTCGCCGTCAAAGGAGACCACCGTGTTTATCCCCTTTTCTCTTAGTTTATACGCCATGGCAATGTGGGTAGCCTGCGTGGAGATGCAAACTACCAGGTCGGGCCTCTGCTTCAGCACCAGCTCGAAGCTGGGTGTGGAATATCCTCCGACCTCGGCTATGCGGCCGCTGTTCTGCCCCTGTACGACCGAATAGGGATAATTACTGTACATGTCAGTGCCGACGAGGGTGTTGTATCCCCCCACGGCAACCACGGTCTCGGTTGCGGAAGGAGACAAGGTAACGACCCTTGTCGCAATGGGGTATCCGTAATAATTGACACCCGTTGCGTCCACCGCCGTGGTGGGGAACTCACCGGGGGAGCAAAGGCCCCAGGCGACCGCGGAGTAATCGTCGATCATTACTTGCGACGGGTCTTCCGCCATCGTCCAATTGACATCACCCTTTTTTGTAAAATATAGGTTCCAGGCGCGGTCGTCGGTGTCTGCAGGGCGCGAATCGATTGTCGTGATAGAACCGCCGTCCGCTTCAAGCTGATAGTCCTTCTCAGAACATGCGAATCGCAGAGCGGATACAGCATCTGGATACTGAGAGGTCTCTACCGAAACATAAACGATCTCTCTTTCTCCAAAATCGATTATTATTCCATCTGCTTGACGGGCAAAGGATGCATCGGGGGATACCAGTATTGCAAGGGATGCCCCCGCTAGCACTAGAACTATCGATATCGCGATCTTCGCATTCTTCCTGTCCACGCACACACCCGCTTTGTGAGATTGAAGATGTTTAAAGGGGTTTTTCAAAAAGCTTTATTCAGAGGTCTGTCGGGACGAAGATGTCCGATGGAATTGGGAAATTGAAATCCACATCCGCATGGCCGAAGATTATCAGCTGATAACCTATTGCCGAATCGATACTGGCCATCCCTACTTCATTCTTCAGCCATTGTCCATCTTCCCATGAAAACTGAGCCCACCAAGAGTATGTTCCATCCGGGAACGATTCTCCGGTTATCCCAAACATTGAGTTGATCCCATCATAAGCAACTGATGTCTCTATTACGCCTTCAGGATAGTATTTTTGTATGTTCTTGAATGCCTCATAAACATCGTTACCCTTTCCGGTCGCCCAGAAGCATAAGCTGTCCTCTCCGCCTGAAATGAGGAAAGTTACTTTTCCATTTCCTGGACTCTTCTCGACAGTTATTGCCTTGGCTCCTTCGGGCGAGGGTTTCTCCGCAGTTGTCGGTGTGTAGTCAGGTGCTCCGCCCGACTCGGCATAGAACCATCCGACATAGTCATAGTCCTTTGAGTAGAGTGATGAAGCCCCCGTATCAGCGGATTTCCATTCTCCGTCAGAATACACAGATAAAGACCAATACTTGCTCCAATCTTCTGCTTGGTATACGTTATTTATTCCCGATACGAAAAAGCCCATTAAGTCGCTATTTGAATAATCCAAATCCACATGTGCCTTTTCGGATGCATCTATGAACGCATCAGATACTTTTTCTCCGCTTCCCTCGATCCAGAAATAAACGCCATCCAGATCTTCGATCACGAACTTTACATTGTTCTGATCTTTATCGTTGCTAAGCACGACATACGCGCCGGCGGCCACCACGACAACGACCACCACGACAACAGCCGCGATAATTGCTTTACTTACCATCTTATCACCTATTCCTAAGTGTTGGATGTATCAACCTATTCCGCCTATTTAAAGATTTAGAATATGTAT
>WRKC01000060.1 GCA_009778275.1 Methanomassiliicoccaceae archaeon | reverse complement strand
GGTATCTTGGTTCTGCTGAGTTCGTAATCCATCGTTATGTTCCTTGTGTCAAGATCCTCCGGGACATTGAACAGGAAGGCCACCAGCCTGTCTTTGGATGAGAGCTTGTCCTTGACGTTGACGTATTCGATCGTACGCAGCACTTGGTAGAACACCGCTCTCTGAAGGGCGTCCACGAGCGCCACTACTCCGGAAGCCCCCACGATCAGGAAAAGCAGCAGGAATATCAGCGTCTCGGGGACCTCCACGAACCATAGCACCATCGCCGCTGCGGCCAGTATCAGGAGGATCCAGTATTTTGACCTGATATAGAAGATGACCCCGCAGACAAAGAACGGAAGCGCAAGCCAAGGCATCACTTCATGCATGACGCCCCCGCCGGTCCCTTCGAAAAGCACGTATGCAAGAGATATGATGAAAGATACAGCGGCGGCGATGATGATGCATTTATCGAACCCTCTTACCAAAGATATCCCTTCCGGCAGCTGGTCAGCCCAAAAGTCCCTGTTCCTTCCCTTCTCGATGCGGAGATTCATGATGCCGCCATCCATATCTCGATGCTTACCGTCGCTTTTTCGCCGGGATACACCCCTATGATGATCCCCATCTCCCTGTTGCCGCCGGTTGGAACGGGGCCTACCGACCCTTCTTTTATGGCCTGTTTGTAACTGGCGTTCGCTCCGTTCTCATTTGCGACCGCCACGTCGACCGGCATGTCCGATCTGATATCGATCCGGATGGTCTTTCTTTTTTTGACCTTGAAAGAGAATGTTTTAACATTTCTGTAGAAACCGTCGGCAGATGGGTCGAACTCCCCTATTATCAACCCTTCGATACTGAAGACCTGTTCCCTCCCGCCGAAAACCGCCATCGTACGTAGAATGCCGTGGCCGTTAATAGGCGTTTTCATGCGGATCGGGATCCCGCATCTCTTCGATGTCCGTTGAGAATCTCCACATCCTTGGATAATGGCCTCTGTCCATGAAGACCCTCTCCACATCCGCCGCCTTTCCCTGGTCCGACGACATTATCTTCGAGGATGACATCGTCATCCTGCCTATCGCGATAAGCTCTCCCTTTGCGGTCATGAGTGCCGCCAGCGCGTTCTTTCTGATGTCGTCGTCCAGCATGTGTATCCCTTTCACACTGAGATCCGCCCCGTGGCATAACGCATCGACCGCGGTCGGTTTGACTATTATCTTCGGCAGAGGTTCGACCAGGACCTCTATGGGCATCAGCATGCCCCTCAGCCACCTTTCTTTGCCCATCTGCTGCCAGAATATGTAAGCATCCGTTATGTCCTGCAGCGGCGCCGCGTCGCTCTCTCTCATTGATCCGGAACGCGTGCGCCTGAGTTCGACCATATTCGCTCCGCATCCCAGCGCCTCTCCGATGTCCGTGCATAGTGTCCTTATGTACGTGCCGGCCTCACAGGATACCCTGAAGAGCACCTCGCGCGCGTCTATCTCGAGGATCTCCAAGGCCTCTATCGTCCTTATCCTCATCTGCCTTTTTACCGCCGACCTTACCGGCGGCGTCTGATATATCTTGCCGGCGAATTTCCCCATCACACGGACTATCTTGTCCTTCTCAACGTCCTTATGGAGCCTCATCAGGCAAACGTACTCTTTGTCCGAGGACAGGACGATATCGGTCAGCCTGACCGCCTTACCCAGACAGATCGGGAGTACTCCGCTCACATACGGATCGAGCGTCCCTCCGTGGCTTATGTCCTCGACATGAAGCGCGTTCTTCACCCACGCCGTTACCTGGTGAGATGTGGGGCCCGGCTGCTTATCGAGAGCTATCACTCCTCCGTTCAGAAGTTCGCCTACGGAACGGTCGGAGGGTCTCTTGCCCCACCTGTCCGGCAGTGTGTTCGGGTCTTTTATTAACATTCCTTTATTTCCTCGATGATCCGGCTCACGACCTGTTCCGGATCCATATTGTCCGTGTTGATGACCAGGTCGTATACGCTTCGGTCTTCGATATCAATATCATAGTACATTTTGTAACGTTTTGCCTCGGAGGACTGCCTCTCTATGGTGTGGCGGTACACATCGTCGAACGACTCGCCGTCCCGTATCCCCACCCTTCTTATCCTTACGTCAGGGCTTGCCCCCAGATATATTCTGAAAGCGGGGATGTTGTTCTTGGTGAGCATATGCGCCGATAGTCGGGATTCCAGGATTATATCGGGGTTCTCCCTTGCGGCCTCCAGGATCATCCCGTCGATCTTTTCATCTATGGACTGGTCCTTCTCGGCGAGTTCGCCGAACTCAGCCAGCGTCATTCCCCTGTCTTTAGCGAGCTTCCGAAAGAATTCTCCGAAGACCACCGCTTCAATTCCCAATCTGGCCGATAGCTCCCTGCATGCGGTCGTCTTTCCGGAACCGGGGGGGCCGCTTATGGTGATCCTCATGCGGACCTCAGCTCTTGTTTTGGGTGCTGTCGCGTTTAAACAGACCTTTCAGGCGTTTCTGCGTACCTTCCAAAGGCTTCTTCGGTTCCTTGCCCTTCAGACGCTCCCTGAGAAGGAAATACCTGACGATCCTGTTCTCAAGCTGGCCTATGGGCAGGCTGATCATAGTGTATATGATGATCCACATCGGAAGTACCCAGAGATAATCTCCGAGGTTCACCGCGGTCCATGGAACCATTATCTCAAGCGTCCCGGCATCCAGCGCGGTGGTGCCTACGAAGAACCAGACCCAGGCGTATATCGGTATGACGACGATCATCGTAATGGGCATGGTCTTCATCATCTGCGTGCTGCCCTCCATCGACTTGGCCGTTATCTTGGGCTGCTCTTCCTGAAGTTTCTTCAGTTTGAAGAGATTGTTCTCCAGCCTCGCCTGCCTCATCTCTTTGTTGAAATCGCTCTGTATCTTCTGATTCCTGGCCTGAGAGACGAAATCCGTCATCAGCGACCTTATGATGGTGCTGAGCGTGATCATGATGAGACCTGCGATCACCAGCGTCAGCACCGGATACTTTCCGTCGAAATCTATATGCTGGAACACGACGTTCAGCGCCTGGCCTATCGGCCCCCTGAATTGCATGACGACCATCATTATCAGCAGGACCGCGAACATGCCGATCAGAGTGCCTTTCGGCATCGCCGGCATAGTTTTCTGGACCTGCTGCATGGCCTGCGGGCTTCCGGGGTTAGGCATTCGTTATTCCTCCCTTCCGAAGAATCCCCTCAGGACCGGGTTCATCTCCATCATCTGCTCGCGCCCTATCGCTTCATAGAAGTGTATCAATATGCCCACCGCAAGCAGCAGGCCGGTACCCG
Organism: Methanomassiliicoccaceae archaeon; assembly: GCA_009778275.1. Taxonomy (GTDB): domain Archaea; phylum Thermoplasmatota; class Thermoplasmata; order Methanomassiliicoccales; family Methanomethylophilaceae; genus Methanoplasma. The sequence goes on along the minus strand of WRKC01000060.1, from coordinate 4,208 downwards.
TCGCATGACCTGTGGTACCGATCATATCCGCCCCTGCGGCCAGCGCGCCTATCATGGCGCCCGACATTATCGTTATTGTAGGAATATATCTTTCGAGCACTCTTTTCAGCACTCTCGGGTCCCGGCGGAATCCGGGTATCTGCATACCGCTTTTCTGGATCTGTCTTGCGACCGCGTCCGGGCCCAGATTAGTGGTCTGCACCCAGAATTTCGCGAACATTATCGAACCCATGATCATTACGGTCCCGAATATCACCACATGCCCCATATTCTGCACGAGGGAGTGCCCATTGCCATGGCCCAGCGGATCTAGGATCGGCATGAGCCAGCTATTCACGCCAGTCGGCGCCGACAGATACCACGCTATTCCTCCGGCGGCGGTAGTGCTATCGCTATTGAAGAACCCGATAGTACTATTATGGCCTATTAGGGGGATGCTGCTGAGGAAGTCATTACTGTATAATAGCAGAGCGACCATGCTCACGTTGGCCAGCAGCGCGGACATCAATATCACGGGGATATTGCTTGCATACATCAGTTTTATCGGATAACGGCCTCTCGCACCCCTGACATTGCCGTGGGATAGCGGCAGCTCTATGCGGGTGGATTCTATGTACACCACGATCAGGAATATCATCACCGTCCCTATCAGCGCGATCATCGGGTTGGGTTCCCCCAGGAAGATCATCTCATAGCCTCCGTTCACCATGTCTGAAGAGGACGTATTGAACAATACGTATATCGCCTTAGGTATCGTACCGGCCGGCGGATTGGATAGACTCATGGCTGCGCCCGAAGAGATCGGATACCAGTTCAGCGCCCCCGTGAATACCGATTGCGCCACCCCTGCCGCGATGAATAGGGATATACCGCTGCCTATGCCCCACTTGGATATCACCTCGTCGAACAAGAACACCAGATACGATCCTACGCATAGCTGCAGCACGATCAGCGCTTTCGCTCCTCCCGCGCCCCACATCGACTCGAAACTGGCGGAGGGGACCAGGAAGCCGAACACCTGCGGCACCGACTCCACCACTATCATCACTATGACAAGCAGCTTCAGCACTGACTGATAGCATCCCTTGTCGTTATTGTTGGTGAGATCCAACTTGATTATCTTTGCACCGACGAACAGTTGCATTATGATCGAAGCTGTGACGATCGGTCCTATCCCCAACTGCAAGATAGTTCCCGACGCTCCCGCCATGATGGTCCTGTACTGTGCGAACAGGTCCAGGGATTTGGCCTGATCCAAGCCGTAGATGTATACGTTGGTCATCACGAAATAGAGGACCAATACGACCACGACCCACATCATCTTGGTCCTGAAGTGCACATGGCCTTCAGGACGTTTGACCGCGGGGAGCTTGTCGCTTATCGGCTTTACTTTATACAACAAGCTTGGCTGTTCTTCCATCCCAATCTTCTCCTCGTCGTTCTTACTCTGTTATGCTTCCGCCGGCGGCCGCTATCTTCTCGCGGGCCTTGGCCGAAACCTGGGAGACGGTCACTTTGACAGGCATGTCGATATTACCATTCCCGAGCAGTTTATCGATACCTGCATCAGTGAGGTTGATATTATACATATCCCCTTCTTTGACCCCGTACCCCATGGAAACGAACCTGTCCGCATTCTCAGCGAGCTCGCTCACGTTGATCGTACTGTTCGCCTGCACCGTGCACTGAGGCCTTTTGAACCCGTGCCTTCCGAAGTGGTCCCTGTCATACCTCAGCATGTACATCTTGCCTGTCTTCGAAAGGCCCGCCTGTCCGTGCCCGCCGATGAGCCCGGCTCCGCGGCCGGCTTTCTTCCCACGCCCGTGGGTCCTCGATCCTCTCATTTTCCTTGTTCTGCTTGGCATAGTCTCCACCTCACAGCATCCTGTTGATGAGGTCGTTGATCTCCTTGCCCCTGTAGCCGAGCGAGCCTCCGTTCCTGAACGAACGTTTGTTGCCCTCGTAGCCTTTTATCGGGGGGTGCAGACGGAAGACAGGTTTTGCGTCCTCCATGTCCCTCATCCTGTAATCATTCTCTATCATCGCCTTGGCGAGTTCCTCGACGGTGCCGAAGCCCGTCTTCTCCTTAAGATACTCGCCGGTGATCTCTTTGTCGCCCGTTATCCTCCCGCGCGTCTTTATCATGGCGGAAAGGGTCTCCTCATCGATCTCGCCCCATGTGCAGTAGTCCTTCACCATCTGAAGCATGCCTTCTATGGAGGGGTTCTGAGGGAGCACCACGCAATGGTTCACCCTGGTAAGTCCCAGCAGCCCCATTGTGTATCTGATGTCCTTGTTGACATCTGCCTGTCCGCGTACGCGTATCACCGCAAATGCCATCTTCACTCCTCCTTGGCGTTGACGTCTGTCTCGGAGAACTTTATCCCCACCGGGCCCGGAACGATCTTGAGGTTCGCTGCCTGCTCCTCGGTGACCCTCATGCGGGCTGTCATCTTCAGCGCCTCGAAGGTCGCCATTGCATAGTTGACCTTTGTCTTCGTGTTGCCTCTTGCGAAGCCCCACGCATCGTTCACGCCCGCAAGCGTCAGCAGACTCTTTGCCACGTCACCGACCGCGAGCGATATGCCGCGGGGTGCCGGTTTCAGGAACACCGTGACGGACCCTGTGCGCCCGACCACCTCGAAGGGCAGCGTGTGGGGCAGACCGCATCCGCATTCCCATGAACCGCATCCTCTCTTCACTTCGATTATGTTGAGCTTCGCGTTATCGATGGCCTTCTTGATCGACGGTCCCACTTCTTTGCCTTTCGCCCTTCCGATCCCGATGAAACCGTCGCCGTTGCCGACGATGCAGGTCACCGCGAACCTTACCCTCCTTCCGGAGTCGGTCATCCTCTGGACCATGTTAAGGTCTATCACCTCATCCTTGAGGTCCGGCAGGAGTATGTCCACTATCTCCGCTTCGCGGAGAGGCAGACCCGTTTCCAGCGCGGCACCCATGGTCGTGACCTCACCGTTGAGGACCATCTGGCCCAGTCTTGTCTTGGGTATCCATTCCATCTCAATCAGCCTCCATCTTCTGTTTCATGCTGCTCAGCGCGGCCTCTATGCCGCCGTCGATGTGCTTTCCTTTGATCCTGTCCTCGGCGGGAGCGACGTCCTCGCTGTGAGGAACCTCCAATCCCGCATCGGCCATGCCTTTCACTGCCGCGAACAGCACTCCTCCGTGCTTCGGATTCTGCATGCCGATGTCCGGAACGGCATACTCTATGCCTTCCTTCAATGCCCTTTTGCCTGCAAGGAACCCGACAAGGTACGCTGCGGGGATCGAGGAACATGAATACGTCCATCCCATTTTGCGCAACTCTTTGGTGGTCGCCGCCGCTCTGACTATATCTCCGTCCATGTCGAAATCGACAAACTGGACTGTGATGTTTTTGTTGGACCTTCTTATCACTGCCCTGGACTCGCCGCTCCTGAGGAGCTTCTTCCTAGCGTAATAGTCGGTACGGTATTCTCTTCTTCTTCGGAACGCAACTTTATATCTCGGTCCTGTCGCCATCAGATCTCCTCCTCTTTAAGGTGGCCGGCGGCTATCATGTGCTGCCTGAGGTTCCTGCGGGATTTGTAGACCCCACCCTTCGCCCTTCTGTAGTAGAACCTGTAGACGGAGGGGGTTATCTTCCCTTCCGCCCTCAGGGTCTTCAGCTCGTCGCGGATGGGCCTGATGGTGGATATCCACCTGCGCTTGTCGGGAACGCGTGCGTTTGCTGTTCCTTTTCTGCTGCCCGGGCCCTTCCTCTTTCCGCTGGCCTTCTGTTCTTTCGCGTATCTTATCCTTCCTTTGGACGAGCCCTGTCTGGGCTTCGCCTTTATCAATCCCGATTCTACCGCGATACGGATGTCCGAACGGGTGATGCACTCTTCGATGTCCTCGAGTTTGTCGGGATCCATCCAGACCCTGTTCTCACCGCATTTGAGGATCTCGGATGCCATTCTTCTCTGGTTCTTCAGATCCATGTTCACACCATCCTGTTGAGGACCCTGATGCCGAGTTCTGCGGCGCGGTCCTCTATCGCGATCCTTTTCTTGGTGCCGACCGTCCCGCCTATGCGTACGGCCTGTACCTTGGGGTCTATCCCCTCAAGCCCGTCTACGTTGTGGACGAGCACCTCCTCGAATCCCGAGGGGTGGAGTCCTCTTACCGATGCGGGGCCCCTGAACCCGATGTCCACCATCGGCGGGCGC
>WRKC01000059.1 GCA_009778275.1 Methanomassiliicoccaceae archaeon | reverse complement strand
AGTGGGCCTATCCGGATTTGAACCGGAGTCAATGGCTCCCAAAGCCACAAGTATACCAGGCTAGCCCATAGGCCCTCAGACCGCTGATGATGACGAAGATATTAAGGTTTGCCATGAGTGTCAGAGCGTACTCTTCATTGCCGAAAGAAGCAACCTTGCGGCATTGCCTCTGTGAGAGACGGCGTTCTTCTCATCCATCGGGATCTCCCCAAAGGACCTCTGCCCGTCGTGGCTGAAGATCGGATCGTAACCGAAACCCTCTGTGCCTCTTTCTTCCTCGAGTATCACGCCGTCGCAGATGCCGGTAACGATGATGTCCCTCCCGTTCAGGTTGCACCCGATGCAGCATTTGAATTTGGCACTTCTTGATCCGACGCCCCCCATGAGCTTCAGTATCCCCTCGTTGCCGATGGTTTTTTGGACATATGCCGACCAGACGCCGGGGAACCCCTTGAGGTGATCGATGAAGAGGCCGGTGTCATCGATGATAAAATCGGACACGCCCTTTGATCTCAGTTCATCCATTCCTTTCCTGACGACCTCTTCGAGGTCCGACGACTGTATCTCATCGTAAGGCATCCTCAGGTGAACGGTCTCAATCCCATGCTCATTGAAATAGAGCTGATATTCCTTTACCTTCCCGGGATTGGAGGTTATTATGTTGATCCTCATGTGTATCTGCCCCTGTTCTTTATCTCCTCTATCTTTCGGAGCAGCCGTTTCGGCTCTTTTTTGACCGCTAGATACGATGCCATGAGCTCCTCGAAAGCCGCCGTCAGGTCGGGATGGGCGGAAGTGAACGCTCTTTCCAAAAGACGAATGTCCACGCCCATGTCCTCAAGCTCGGCCGCCGTCCTCCCCATGGAGAGGTCGATCAGGCATATCCTGCCGTCCTCTGTCAATATCATGTTTGAGGTCGTGAGGTCGCCGTGGCATATTCCGGAGTTGTGAAGTTCCGCGACCGTCCTCCCTATCATCCCGCAGACCTCCGCTGCGGAACCGGGGTCCTGGTCCAGCTTTTCCTTGACACCAATGCCTTTGACCTTTTCCATTATGATGGAACACTCCTTCAGGTCGATATCGTATATGACAGGGGTTCTCACGCCGGCCATTCTGGCCTCTTTCATGAGCCTCGCCTCGTTCCTGGTCCTGGAAGAGCGAAGGTTATCGTCGAGTTCGGCCGCCCTGTATCTTTTTTGGGACCTTATTTTGATGATCACATCCCTCCCAAGGAAATATGAGGCAAAGATCTCCGCCTCGGCCCCTTTGGCTATTTGTATCCGGTCGGCCATGAAAGTCAATCTGCGACCTTATGTAAATAAATAGCCGTAGACAGTTAATAAAGCATGAGATACACAATCACGGGGGACAATCTCCAGTTTGTGAATGTCCAGCTGGAGGCGAATGAGACATTCCAGTCGGTCGCGGGCGCCATGGCATACATGACCGGCAACATGGTGATGGAAGCAAAGATGCAGGGAGGGCTCATGAAGGGGCTGGGGAGATCGATATCCGGCGCATCCCTTTTCCTTGTGGAGTATATGTCCAAAGGCGGTACGGGGATCGTAGGGCTGGGAGGCTCCGTTCCCGGAAAGATAGTAGATCTGGACATCAGTAAAGGCAAATGGTTGGTCCAGAAGACGGGATATCTCGGCTCGCAGGTGACCGTGGAACTCAAAATGGCATTCCAGAAAAAATTGGGAAGTATACTTTTCGGAGGAGAGGGGCTCGTCCTTCAGGAACTGAGCGGGACCGGAACGGCATTCATCGCCGCCTGCGGGGACTTCAACTTCGTGGACCTTAAGCCCGGAGAGCAATACAAGGTCGCCACGGCAAAGGCGGTCGCATGGCAGGACACCGTGAAATATGACATCACATCGGTCGGCGGGATCAAAACGGCGCTGTTCGGAGGAGAGGGGCTGTTCGTCACCACCCTCACGGGGCCCGGAAGGATAATAATCCAATCAATGACGCTTTCCGAACTTGCGCTGGCGCTGTTGCCTTTCATGCCGAACAGGTGATACTCATGGCAGACGCAGGAACGACCGGAAGGAACAGCACCCTCGTGTCGGCGCTGTTGATGGTGCTGTTGGTCGTAGCCATAGCGGCGATAGCGGTATTCCTGATCCTCAACCCTGCTATACTTGAGAGCCTGGTTCTGATCGCGCTCGTGGCAGTGGTGGTAATAGTGATCGTGGCCGCTATGATCTTTCTTTTGGCAACGATCTTGGCTCTCCCATATTACGCGGCGAAAGGCGAGACATTCCAGACAGGCGCTTCGTACGACCTAGATGATGTCAAACCCGTCAGAGAGAAAGACTCGGAGGAGAAGGACGACTCGACCTAAACAACTTTATCAATCCCTTTTACTTTTTAGTATCGTGAATCGTATACCCACGGGATGCAGGGCCTTCGACAATCTTCTGGGAGGGGGGATAGAGGGAGGAAGCATCACACTTCTTTACGGCGAGGCCGGCGCTGGCAAGTCCAATGTATGCCTGCAGACCGCCCGCAATGTAATAAGGAACGGGGGCAGGGCGGCGTACATAGATTCGGAAGGGATCTCCTATGACAGGGTGAACCAGATCTTCGGGACCGAGGGGGAGAACGCAAAAGGGCTTCTGGTTTCCCAGGTGCACAGTTTCGAGGAGCAGTCCGACCGTGTGGACAAGACGGTCAACCTGGCCGAAAAAGGCGTGATCGATCTTGCGATAGTGGATTCCATCAACATGTTCTACAGGATCAACCACGACGACATGAAGATCAGGAACGAGTTCATCAGACAGATAGAGGTCTTGATGGGGATGGCCAGAAAGAACGATGTCGCGGTGTTGCTGACCTCACAGGTCTACATGAACATATCCACGGGAGGGATAGAGTTCCTGGGCGGGCATGCGCTGAACCATAATTCAAAGACGATCCTCAGACTGGATAAGAAAAGCAACAGCGTCAGGACCGCCGTGGTGATAAAACACCGCAGTCTGCCGGAGGGCAGGTTCGCGAATTACAAGATCACCGCGACAGGAATAGAGGACCTCTGATCATACCTCTCTGTCGATGGCGTATTTTGCTAGAGCGATCATGAAATCCTTGTCCTCGCTCGGAGCAAGCACGTCCAATTTAGATATGGCCTCATCAACCTTCTCCTTTGCAAGCCGCCTTCCGTAGGCGATGCTCCCCGCATCCTCCAATATGGATCTGGCCCTTGCCGTCTGCTCGTCGGAGGCATCGATCTTTCCAAGGATGCCTTTGAACTCCTCGAGCACTTTCGGGTCCTTTATGTTCCTGATGGCGTGGGTGACCATGACAGTGCATTTTCCCTTCCGGATGTCGTTGCCCACGGACTTCCCAGTCTTTGCCGGATCCCCCGCAATACCCAGATAGTCGTCGAATATCTGGAACCCGAGACCGAGGGCCATCGCGTATTCGTGGATAGCCTTCACGGTCCTGTCATCCGCGCCGCCGGCAAGCGCACCGCCGGCTGCCGCGGCGGCGAACAGGACGCTGGTCTTCAGCCTGATGGTCTCTATGTATGCTTCTTCCGAGACTATCTTCCTTTCATTGTTGACGTCCATCTGCTGTCCTCGGGCAAGGTCCCATACGGCCTGAGAGACGTACTTGAGGATCTCTTTCATGTTCCGATCCGGAACATCAAGCCCGGCGATTATCTGGAACGCCTTTGCGAAAAGAGCGTCCCCCGCAAGTATCGCGGTCGGTACGTCGTATGCGACATGGATGGTCGTCATGCCTCTCCTCTGCTTGTCGCCGTCCATGAAATCATCATGGACCAGGGTGAAATTGTGTATGTATTCTATGGCGACGGCCAACGGCATGGCTTTCGTTCTGTCCCCTCCGACCGCCCCGGCTGCAGCGAGCACCATCGCGGGACGCATCCTCTTACCTCCGGCGTAAGGATACTGCCTGGAAGCCTCAATGAGATTGGCCGGTTCCTCATCGCCGATATAATGCCTTATCGGACCGTCCAATTCCTTGGAGGTCTTTACGAGATACTCTTTTGCGTCCACTCTATTCCCTCTAACCATTCTTTTGTTTGCCCGAGCACGATATATCTTGCACCGGAAAGCTGTTTTACGTTTGCCGAACCCGTCAGCAGCATCGCCGCCCTGAGCTCTTCCCTTATAAGTGTGAGTTTTTCCTTCACGGCGCCGGATGATTCGGTCGCCTCCCTCAGTACCGCATGCGCCGCACCTGCGCAGCAAGCCCCCATCGCTATCGACGAGGCAACGTGGATGCCGTCAAGTATTCCACCGGACGCGATGACCGGGAGACCCACATCGGCCTCAAGCACAGATACGGGCGCCGGTATGCCCCAATCGAAGAACGACTCTCCCATGTTGGTCCTTATCATGTCGCCGCCGGCCATGGCCCTGTACAGTTCGACCGCGGAGAAGCTCGTGCCTCCCATGCCGGCTATGTCCATTCCCAAGATGCCGGTGCCTTTCAGTCGGGATGCCGTTCCTTTCGATATTCCGGCACCTGTTTCCTTCACTATCGTGGGAAACTCTCTTGCGATATCCCTTATCGCATTGAAACATCCTTTCGAGTTCGTGTCCCCTTCGGGCTGAATGATCTCCTGAAGGAAGTTCATATGCACGGCCATGACATCCGCATCTATCAGGTCCATGGCCTTGCCTACATCCTCTTTGGTGAATCGGTCCTTGGTATGCTGGGGTACGAGCTGCGGCGCACCGATGTTGCCTATTACCAGAGGAATATCGTACTCTTTGATAATCGAATAGCTGTCCGGGTCGACGCCGGCGACGCCGGCCCTTTCGCTCCCAACGCCCATACCTATGCCGAGCTCGGAACACGCAGCGGCGATGTTCTCATTGATCTTCTTGGCACCGGGGAACCCGCCAGTTATGGCCGTGACTATGAACGGAAAATTCAATCTCTTCCCGAACACCTCTGCCGACATATCGATCTCGTCAGCGTTTACTTCAGGGAGGGCATCATGTATCAGTTTTATGTCGTCCCAGTAACAATATCCGGGCTCGACCCTTTCATTGAGGCATATGTCGATATGATCGGCTTTCCTTTCTTTGATGGGGGTCATCACAGTCCTCCTTTGATCGTGGTAGAGATAACTCTTTCTCCCTTTAATAATGAGCCCAGTCTTCCGGGAACGGAACCGTTCACAAGTACGCAGTCTCTGTCGGAGGCGGTCATCCTCAGCATGGTCTCGATCTTTGCGCGCACTCCTCCCGTGACATCGTCCACGCTGCTGTCGCTGGAAATGCGGTCAAGAAGTTCTGATGTCACTTCTGCTATAAGTTTTGCGTCAGGGTTCGTCTTCGGGTCTTTATCGAACAGCCCGTCCACGTCTGAGATGAAGACCGCCCTCTTTGGTTTGTAGAGATCGCAAAGCAATTCCATTATCTGATCTCCGGAGCATATCCCGAATCCCTTGCTGCGGTCGAAGACCACATCCCCGAACAACACGGGCATCAGGCCCAGATGGGAGGCCGAAAGAAGGACCTCCGGGTCATCCAGCAGGAGTCTTCCCTCATCCATCATGAAACAGGACCCAGGAGGAACTGAGACCGCCGGCATGCCGGCGTTCAGAAGCTCGTCCATCACCATCAGGTTCAGTTCTCTCATGTCGTACTGTACCTTTGCCACTGCTGGAACCTGCCCGAAATCGGTAAGCCCGTTCTGCAAAGAGTATTCCTTTGCGAGCACGTGCCCAAAGGACCCGCCGCCGTGGACGATGATCGCATTTGTTCCGGAATCTCTTACCTCTCCGCAGAGCCTGCGCACGGTCTCACGGTTGAATGTCCTGTACTGGGTCTTATCGGTGATGACGCTTCCGCCCAGTTTGATCAATATCATTACGGAAAGATGGCGGAGGTTGTTTTAATAGTTATCATGATTGGAAGAAAGAAGCCTGCCATTCACAACTATTGGCCGGCGTTCTTCATCGCAACGTTAAATGCAGAAAAGCAGGCCGATTGCAAGGTTGGAAAAGTGGTTGACAGCGTGTCTATGTTCCCGTATGCTTGCGCAATACAGTACAGACAGATACGCGGGCGGACTTTACTGCCGGGTTCGAGATGGGACCGGGTGTTTCCCCGCCGCTATGGCCGTCAGACCAATGCCTGCCATACTTCTCAAGTATATTAAATTATCTTGAAAGCGTCTTTCAGGCACCGGATTGTCGCCCGGTTCATCGTACCGAAGTGTGCTCGCTGTCCAAGACCTCATTCCACAATCTCAGGGTCTCTTCAGCGTCTTCCTCATCCATGATCTCTATGGCAAAACCCGCATGCACGATCGCCCAGTCCCCGACCTTCGCCTCCACCATGGTGATATTCGCTTTCCTGATAACACCGCCGAAGTCGATCTCCCCTGTGTCCCCTTCGATCTTAACTATCTTGCCCGGCACTGCTAAACACATGGTATCAGCTCGTCATTATCTTAAGGATGGCCTCGGCCGGCTGTCCGTCCGCGGCCTCAAGCGCCTTGATCGCTTTCTCTCTGTCGCAGCCGGTCTGAGACATTACCAAATCGATATCCCCGGCGGGGAACGATGCGGCGGCCGGCACGCTTGCCGAAGCGGCCCCGAGCGCGCGGGTCTCCTCGTCCCCGGAGATCTGGTAGCTGCGGCTTCCCTGCATATCAACACAAACCACTTCCGCATTGGTGATAACGATATCCTTGTCGGTCGTCCTGATGATGACCTCCGTGACATTGTTGAGGTTGGTCTGTTTAATGCCCATCTTCTTCATCGCTTGCTGCATTTGACGGGGGTTTACGCCTCTCATTCCTGACATATCGCTACCCTGATGACATTTCACTTAATTAATTGTAGCCGTTGTACAACTTCTTCCATCAGTTTTGAGAACACGGCATCCGATGATGAGGCATCCGTCACTCCTCCCTGAGCGAAATCGGGCTTGCCGCCGCCTCTCCCGCCGAACTCGGCGAGGACCTTTGACAGAACATCCCTGCAGTCTATCTTCCCCGATCCGGAAGAGATCATCGCAGATACGCTTTCTCCGGCGGACACCAGTATACAGACCTTGCCATCCTTCTTGTACGCCTCCGCCGCATCGGACAGGAGGGACCTTTCAACAGGCGGAAAAACCCCGCCCACGATATCTACGCCGCCGACCGTCGCCGGTATCATATTGACGATCTGCTTTTTTATGAAGGTGCCCGTCGACCTTTTCAGGACCTCCGACTCGCTCTTCAGGTTTGATACCGCACGGACAAGGTCTTCCGGTTTGCTTTCCGCGGCGTCCGATGCCTGAAGGCATGAGTTCGCCAACGCCATTGCGGAATCTTTGGCGGCATCGCCGACCTTGAAATGTATGGCCACCCCGTCCTTCCCCGCCGAGACCTTCCTGTCGACGAACAGCATCTCCAATTCGCCGGTCTCCATAACATGGAGGCCGCTG
>WRKC01000058.1 GCA_009778275.1 Methanomassiliicoccaceae archaeon | reverse complement strand
TTTTTTTTGCATCTGGCACATTTGATATTCCCCGCTTGTTCTTACGCCCTTTGATATGCCCGCAATGTGATTTTTCCACTAAAGACCGAGGCCTATTCGCGCGGCCGTCATCCGTCAGCCTGTCCGGGACCGATCCATGCTGACGGGCGGCAGATATGGCGGAAATGCCCCTACGAAAATGAAATTTCAAAGACCCATTTATATAGAGTCGATAAAATGCTGACGGGCGCGCGTCTTAAGGGTTATATATTAAAGAAGGCATGCGAACCCTTAATGTCACTAGTTGTGTCCTACATCCCATTGGTGGTCGTCGGCATCTTGGCCTTCGGCTTCGCACCCTTGTCATGGTTTGCCTCTAGGTTCGTCAGACCGAGGAAACCTACGCTGTGGATGGAGAATACGTACGAGTGCGGTTCCGAACCAATTGGGGATGCTCATGTACAGTTCAGATTCCAGTACTATGCATTCGCGATCATTTTCGTCGTTTTCGATCTGATCGCCACATTCCTCATGGTGTGGGCCGTCGCCTTCTCAGGTCTTTCGACCATGGCCACCGTATGGATGCTCCTTCTGCTGGGTATAATGATCCTCGGGGTAGCGTACTCTCTGAAAAAGGAGGAAACAGTATGGATATGAGCCTTTATCCACACGCCGTTGCCATGAGCAAAGAGGAGTTCATGACGTGGTCTTCAGCCATGATCAACGACCTTCTAAGCGCAGGCACGAGAAAGACCGTAGATAAGCTCACCGGACCCATATGGTCCTGGGCTATGAGAAATTCCATACACCCTCTGCACTGGGGACTGGCATGCTGCGCTCTCGAGATGGCCGCCGCATCCGCGCCCAGATTCGATGCGGAGCGTTACGGCATGATATACAGGTCTTCCCCGAGACAGACGGACGTACTCCTTGTGAACGGGTGGATATCCAAAAAGATACGCCCGGACCTGAGACGTCTGTATGAACAGATACCGAACCCCAAGTGGGTGGTGGCTATGGGAGAATGCGCCATATCCGGCGGACCGTGGTATGACTCATACAACACGGTCCAGGGTCTGGACCAGATCGTTCCGGTGGACATCTACATACCGGGATGTCCGGCAAGACCTGATGCGATGATCGACGGATTCATGCTCCTTCAGAAAAAAATAGACGACTACTTCAGAAGAGGAGTATTCATGGAGGACTGAACATGGCCGACGAGATATATCAGGCACCATCGGTCCAGGAGATATCGGACCTCCTCACGGACAAATTCTCGGGAAAGGTGGAGATCACCCGCACCGCGGAAAGGAGAGTGTACGCGAAAGCTGAGAAGGATTCGATCTATGAGGTATGCAGATACATACACGACAACCTGACCTTCGAGCAGGCGACATCGATAATGGGCAATGACATGAAAGACCACATGGAAGTGATCTACCACCTGTCCAACTACTTCACCGGTGTCATGATAGAACTTACCGTTAAACTTCCGGCGGATGACCTTCACATAAGGTCGGTCGCGGAGATATGGGGCGGAGGGGATTGGCACGAGAGGGAGACCTACGAATTGTTCGGGATCATCTTCGACGGGCACCCGAAGCTCAAGAGACTCCTGACGCCCGACACGTACGAGTTCTATCCATTCAGGAAATCATATAAACTAAGGGGGCAGGAATGATGTCCAGAGATATCATTGACGTAAAGGCAGAGACATCCGCCCTCAACACGCAGAAGATGTGGGTCATCATGGGCCCCCAGCACCCCTTCTCGCACGGGCTTTGGACGCTTAAGGCGCAGCTGGACGGAGAGATCGTGGTCGACGCGGAACCCATAATCGGTTACCTGCACAGAGGCTGGGAGAAAGAGTGCGAGAACAGGACATATCCGAAGATCATACCAATGGCGGACCGTCTCTGTTACGCCGCATCAATGACGTATACCCACCTGTACTGCATGACCGTGGAGAAAGCGCTGGGCATAGACATTCCCGAAAAGGCGAAATACATCAGGATAATGGCCGATGAGATATGCCGTATCCAGTCCCACCTCATGTGGCTCGCGGCCGTGGGCACCGACCTCGGAAACCTCACGGTGTTCCTGTGGGCGATGAGGGAAAGGGAATTCTTCATGGACCTCAACGTAAGGATGTGCGGCGCGAGGATGACCACCAACTTCCCCCGCATCGGCGGAGTGAGGAACGACATCGACGACGAGTTCGCGATGTTCGCCACAAGATGCGTGGAACGCTTCGAGAAAGCGTTATGGGACATAATCGCGATGGTCGATGACTCATCCATCTTCGTATCAAGGATGAAAGGCACCGGGATCCTCACAAGGGAAAGGTGCGCCAACCTCGGCATCACGGGGCCCGCGATGAGAGGCACCGGCGTGGACTTCGATGTACGCCGCGACGATCCCTACGACAATTACGACCAGATGGACTTTGTGGTCCCCGTGCTGAAGGACGGAGACTCGTATTCCAGGTACAGAGTAAGGATCGAAGAGATGTTCCAGTCATGCAAGATAATCAAACAGGCGCTGCAAAAGGTCAAGGCCATCGGCAGGAACGCGCCGTATCGTCTCAAGGTACCGTCAAAGGTGCCGGCGGGAAGGGCGTTCATGAGGATGGAGGACCCCCGCGGAGAGTCCATGATGTATCTGGTCTCCGATGGGTCGGAAAAGCCGTACAGGCTGAAAGTGCGCAGCCCGATCTTTGTGAACGTATCCGCCGCCAAACCGCTGGTCCAGGGATGTAGGATCGCCGACGTGCCAGCTGTGATGGCGATGATAGACATGTGTCTGGGAGAGACCGACAGGTGATAATATGGCGTACAGCAGTATTTTGGATTGGATACAATTCAGAGATATGATGGCGAACCCGTTCTATCCCTATGATACGTACAATCTCCCCTTTGACATATCATACAAACTATGGGAGATCCTGGGAGGGCTGATCGCATGGCTCGTCAATCTTATCATACCAGGCAACGGGTTATCGACCTGGCTGATATCGGATGAGGTATCGAACGCTTTTGCTTTGATATTGTTCATGGTCGTCATCTTCTTGGTCGCGTTCGTGGTGACGCTGTTGTCACTGTGGATGGAACGTAAGGTCCTCGGGAGGCTGATGGACAGAAGAGGCACGATGATCGGACTGAAAGGATTCCTGCAGAACGTCGCGGACGGGCTCAAGACATTCATGAAAGAGAACGTCATCCCGAGAAGGGTCGACAAGATGACCTACATGTGGACGGTATCCCTCGTCATCGGCACCTCCGTGCTCATCGCGTGCATGATCCCCCTTTCGGAAAGGTGGTACGTCGTCAGTTACGGGACCGGCCTTCTGATAATAATGGCGATCTTCGCATTGGCACCGTTCTTCATCCTCGTTTCGGGGTGGGCGCAGAACAACAAGTACTCACTCATAGGAGGGATGAGGGCCGCTGAGCTGATGATATCGTACGAAGTGCCGATGCTCATCATGATAGCCACGACCTGCCTGATGGCGGGAAGCTTCAGTATTTTCGATATTGTCAATATGCAGGGTGATACCGTCTGGTTCTTCATCCCGCAGATAATAGGTTTCATAACCTTCATCTTCTGCGCGACCGCCGAGGCCGAACGCGTACCGTTCGACATCGCCGAGGCGGAGGCGGAACTGGTGGAAGGATGGCAGACCGAGTACGCAGGAATGAAATGGGGGCTCATCATGCTGGCAGACTATCTGAGAGGATATGTCTCGTGCGCCATGGTGGTCATCATGTATCTGGGAGGATGGCTCATACCCTTCGCATCGGATGGGATCAACGGCCTGCTCCCGGAAGTGGTATTCCTTACCAAGGTCTGGATAGTCTTCTTTGCGATGGTCATATTGAGAGGAGCTCTGGCGCGTGTCAGGACGGACCAGATCGTCAACATAGGTTGGAAAGTGTTCATGCCGCTGTCGGTAGTGAACCTTGCGGTCGTTCTCCTGCTTAAGTTCGGAGGGGTGTTCTGATGGCCAAGAAAGAATATTTGGACAAATATCCGAGGAGTACGGCGAGGTCCCTCTGGGTCATGACGCCGATTGTAAAGGTCCTCAGGCTGCTTGGCAAAACGATAATCCACAGGCCGGTCACCGTCCTGTATCCGTATGAGAAGATGTGGATGCCGGAGAATTACCGCGGACGCCCTGGACTGAGGTTCGACAGATGCATCGCATGCTCCATGTGCGTAAGGATGTGCCCCACCGCCTGCATAAAGCTGGTGGAGACCGAGGACGCTTCGGGGCAGAAGGTGATGAGGCCTCAGGTCAATGTCGGGAGATGCGCCATGTGCGGATACTGTGCGGAATACTGCCCGGTGGACGCTATGACGGTCACTCCTGAGTTCGAGCTTGCGGAGTACACCAGAGAGGACCTGATATACGGCCCGAAGAGGCTGGCCTACGATGGGATAACGGAGAAGATGGAGATCCATCTCGAAGAGACCCTTATGTCCGATATAGAGAACGGGAACCCCGAAAGGAGGGTGTCGCCGTTCAAGACCGACAGGCCCGTCCTGGAGGCATCCAAATGCATAAGCTGTAAGAAATGCGAGAAGGTGTGCCCCGTGAACGCCGTTAAGATGGTGGAGCACGGAGTGAACGAAAAGGGCAGGCCGATACTTTACCCTGAGTTCAACAACGACACCTGCGTATGCTGTAAGAATTGCGTGGAGGATTGTCCGAAGGACGCCCTTCACATAAATGAGGTGCTATAATGATCCTGAATGATATTTGGAACGGATTTTGCGATCTGATGGGGTACCTCTGGGCGAACTCGGACCTAGTGGCGTTCGTCGTATTGGCGGCGATCGCCATCGCCGCCGCGTTGTACGTGGTGGGCTCGAAAGAGGTCGTTCACAGCGCATTCTATCTTGCGCTTGTGTTCGTATGCGTGGCGGTCACGTACTTCTTCCTGGAGGCGGAGTTCATCGGTGTGATACAGATGCTGGTGTACGTTGGTGCGATAACGATACTGTTCGCATTCAGCATCATGCTGACGAGAAGGTACATCATGCAAAAGGAAGGTGATTGTGATGAATAAGAGGGTCGTGATAGGCATCTGCGTATCGGCCCTGCTGCTGACGGTGCTCGCCGCATCGGTGATGGCGACGGATTGGAGCAATCACGTGACCAATGATTCCCCGGAAAGCATAGACTTCACCGGGGCAACGGACGACGACGGCAACATGGACGCGAACTCGCTGAACTACGCCCTGTTCGAGACCTACGGCCCGCTGCTGCTCATCCTGGCATTGCTTATGTTCGGTGCCATGATAGGCGGTGTTTGTATCGCGAGAGAGGAGAGTGATGCAGATGATACCGATTGAAGTTTACCTGATATTCGCGGCCATACTCTTCGCGATCGGCGCATACGGCGTGCTGGTCAAGAACAATACGATCGTGGTCCTGATGTGTATCGAACTCATGCTCAATGCGGCCAACATCAACTTCATAGTGTTCTCCGCATTCACCACGGATGTGCTGGGGCAGGTGTTCGTGATAATGTCGATCTCTGTCGCAGCGGCCGAGGTTGCCGTGGGAATAGCGATACTGCTCAATGTTTACAAGATAAAAGGCACGATCGAGGCTGACAGCCTCACGTCCATGAGGTGGTAAGGATGTTCATAGAATACACCTGGCTGGTACCGCTGGTCCCCATGCTCTGTTTCGTGATCGTAGGGTTCTTCGGAAAGAAGATGCCCGAAGGAGGGGGTCCCGTAGTGATCGTGGGTGCGCTGTTCGCGTTCATCTTTTCGCTCCTGATATCCCTTGAGTTCTTCTCATCGGCGGCGTACACCGATCCTGGATACGTGACCGCGCAGATGACATGGTTCAACATAGGCGGATACGAGCTGAACATCGGATACTACATCGACAGCCTCGCTTGCCTGATGATGCTGTTCGCGTCATTCATCTCAACGCTGATCTTCGTCTATTCGATAGGATACATGCACGATCAAGGCGTGAAAAAGAGGAGATACTACGCCGAGGTGTCCCTGTTCCTTACCGGAATGCTCGGACTCGCGGTCTCAAGCAACTTCCTCGAGATGTTCGTGTTCTGGGAGGCGATGGGCCTTTGCTCGTACCTCCTGATAGGATTCTGGGGCTTCACTCATCCCAATGGGGACGATGCCTCCGATAACGCCGCATCCGCGGCGAAGAAGGCGTTCCTGGTCACAAGGCTCGGCGACGTGTGCCTCATGGGAGGGATGTTCGTCCTGCTTTATGAATTCGGAAGCCTTGACTACACAACCGTATTTGACACGGCCGCAATGGCGGCGGTGGACCCGAACATGCTCATGCTCGGAAGCCTCCTGATATTCGGCGGCGCGATCGGAAAGAGCGCGCAGTTCCCGCTTCTGGACTGGCTTCCGGATGCGATGGCCGGCCCCACGACCGTTTCCGCGTTGATACACGCGGCGACGATGGTCAAGGCCGGTGTCTATCTGGTGGCAAGGTGTTTCCCTCTGTTCACGCAGAACCCGGAAGTGATGCTGTTCGTCGGCGTCATCGGCGGAATAACGGCGTTCTTCGCCGCGACGATGGCCCTTAACAATATGAATATAAAGAAAGTGCTGGCATATTCCACGCTGTCCCAGCTGGGATATATGTTCCTCGCCCTCGGGGCGGGAGGATACATGATGGCGCTCGGGATGCAGGAAGGAAGCACCGAATTGATAGCGGCAGGCGCGGTGGGCTACACCGCGGGATGCCTGCACATGGTAAACCATGCGTTCTTCAAAGCGTTGCTCTTCCTGGGTTCAGGTTCTGTCATCCATGCCACAGGCACAGAGGATATGAGGGAGATGGGAGGCCTGCATAGTAAGATGAAGATAACCTCCATCACCATGCTCATAGGATCCCTCTCGATTGCGGGATTCCCGCTCTTCAGCGGGTTCTGGTCGAAGGAGATCGTATTGGAGGCGGTCATGGACGCCGGGAACTACGGGGTTGAAGGATACATCTTCACCATAATGTGGGTACTGGCGCTGGTGACCGCTTTCATGACCGCGTTCTACATGTTCCGCATGTGGTTCATGACCTTCAAGGGCAAGTCCGGACACGGAGCGGAGCACTGCCACGGGGAATCCCCCAAGAGCATGACGATCCCGCTGATCATCCTGTCCGTGTTCGCCGCCGCGATCGGCGCGATCATACTGTTCGGGTTCGATGAGTACATAACGATAGGCATCAACGCCGTCGGGCAGTTCCAGCTCGGTTCCGGGCACGGACACGGGCTTTCCGGCTGGCTCGAGGATATATTCATGAGTGTTTACACATACCTGACGATTGCACTGGTGCTGATCGCGATGAGCGTGGCTTATGTGATGTACAACAGGATGACCCTCAGCCCGGGCAAGTTCAACAAGAACGGCAACTCCTGGCTTTACAAAGCGCT
>WRKC01000057.1 GCA_009778275.1 Methanomassiliicoccaceae archaeon | reverse complement strand
AGGGCGGAGGTCAGGAGGATTATCGAACTTCTGACGGAGGTCTCCGACGTCATCGTCGTGAAAGGCAACCACGACAACTTTCTTCAGAACATACTCTCCGATATGGGACTGATGGCGGTCGATTACGTGGACATGGGAGGCTTCAGGATGGAGCACGGGCATGTCGACTCCAAGGTCAGGCCCGTCATAATCGGGCACGAACACCCTTCGATCAGGATACCCGGGGCGATAAGCGGAGGCATGAAGATGCACTGTTTCGTGCATCAGAAGGAGGACGGCGTCATAGTGCTTCCCCCTTTCAGCCCGTTCTCATCCGGCAATGACCTGATGCTTGACGGGAGATGCATCATGGCGCCCGCGCTGAGCGGTTCCGCTTTTTCTGAGGCGGACATATACGGGGTATCGGAGGTTGGGATAATGAAACTGGGAAAACTCAAGGATGTAATGGACATCAGCATTTGACCATATTCTTATCAAAATCCGTAGAAAGAAAAGAACCCGACCGAGTTAAATAACAGTATTCTATTTAGGTTTTTTAGGAGACAATCCCTATGTCAATGACTCCAAGAGAAAGAGTAATCTCAGCAATGAAAAAGGAATCGCTAGACAGGCCCCCGGTGGCAATTTTCACCCAGGCCGCAACGATCACTCAGATGGACAAGGTCGGCGCCGCATGGCCCCAGGCCCACAAAGAAGCGGAAGCCATGGCAAAGCTCGGAACCGCACAGGCAGACATCTTCGGATTCGAGTGCGTAAGGGCACCGTTCTGTCTGACAGCCGAAGCGGAGAGGCTCGGATGCAAAGTGCAGGTCGAAAAGAAGGATGCCGCACCGATGATAAAGGAGCACCCGTTCCACTTCGACCCCATGAGCGGGGAGTACGATGACCCGTCAGCAATTATGGCCCCAGAGGAATTCATAAAAGGCGGAAGGCCCGCCGAGGCGATCAAAGCGATGGCCCTTATGAAGAAATCACATGGGGAGAACTATGCTCTGGTCGCAGGAAACACCGGCCCCTTCACACTCGCCGGGCACATGATCAACACCGAGAACATGGTCTTCGGTATGCTGATGGCCCCGGAAGAGGTTGCAAAATGGACCGCAGCGATCAACCCCATCGTCAAAGTCTACACACAGGCACTCGCTGACGCCGGTGCGGACGTAATTCAGATGTCCGAGCCGTCAGGTTCCACCGACATGCTTTCGCCCGAGATGTTCGAGCCGGCCTCAGGTATGTACGTCAAGGACAGCCTGGCATGTGTGAAGAACGCATTCTCGGTGCTCCACATCTGCGGAGACACATACCCCATCCTCGACCCCATGATCGCCACCGGCGTTACCGGACTCTCCGTTGAGGAGAAGGTGGACCCCGCCAAAGCGGCGGCAAAGGTCAACAAGAGGGCTGTGCTCGTAGGGAACGTCGGATCGGTCAGGCCCCTCTTCCAGGGAACGCCCGAAGAGGTCAGGGATGCTGCGACGAACTGCGCGAAGGCAGGATTCGGCGTTATATCCTCCGGCTGCGGTATCGCGACGGCCACGCCCGACGCCAACATGAAGATGCTCGTCGATACGATAAAAGCGTACAAGAACTGAATCTGAGACGAGACCCTTCTAAACCACTTACAATCATTTACTTTATCTTATCCAAGAACACTTGATATAAGCAGATCTGTCTTCTGCAGCGGCCGTTCTGTTCTTTCTCCGATTTAATATATACGGTGTGGGCTCCAAATCCCGTTACTCCACAACTTTTAATCTTTAATGCGAGAATTCGGGGTCATGTCTGACATCCTTAAAGCAAATGCAGAATATTCCGACAGGCTTAAGTCGATACTTGGACTCAGATCGGAGCCGGTCGCGGTAAAACTGATCAAAGCCGGTGACGACTATCCCAACGGACCGAAGGCTCCAGAATCTCAGCTGAGCCATTGTCAGGCGGTATTCCGCGCAAGGCACGGAGAATGTCTCAATATCCCCTTCGGGATGACCAACTGCCATGTGGGAGCCGCGGTGCTCGGGATGACGGAGACCCCAGATAAGGTGGCATCCGGCGAATTCCATGCCGGCACGGGGATACACGATTCGACAGACGCTGCAAAAAGAATGATCGACGAGAGGGTCGTTGTGAAGTACAAGACATCCGGGGAGACCGTTTGCCCGCTGGGGAAGGCCGATTTCGTTCCGGATGTGGTGATCCTCATCGACATCCCGGAGAGGGTCTATTGGGTGGTCGGGCTGATGACCGCCGAGAAAGGGGGCCGCGCGGAGTTCAGCACCGCGCCGTTCCAATGCGCATGCGAGGACATCACCGCCCTTCCGATGGCCACGGGGTCGCCGAACGTATCCCTCGGCTGTTTCGGATGCAGAAAGAAGACCGACATGGCCGCCGACGAGTTGGCGTGCGGGATCCCTTACAACCTGATCCCGGAATACGTCGAGAGACTGAAGAGATATTCGGACGGTCCCGTCGCAAAGGCAAAAAGGAACTGAAACCCTTTAGTGTTATCTTTTTAATTTCGGTTATCATCCAAGTATGCTCAATACGGTCCTAAAATGTTACGTCTAATAACATATAAATATAATGACTGAACCACAACCGCCCTCCGGAAGTTTTTTCGCTCAGTTGCGATTACGAAAAAAACAGGCTTTTTCTTCGATATTTTCCTTTTTTCACATTGTTTTATATCAGAGAACACGATACTAGGGTTTGCAAGGGGTGTGCGGAAAAATCACCATTTTTTCGCGAGTTATTGAATAAGGAGGTATAAAATGCCAAAATACAAGGACGTAATTGACCTGTATGACGACAACGGTAAACGCATAGCGAAAGACATACCGTTGGAAGCCATCAGTCCGTTGCGCAACAACGCGATCAAAAGGATCGCATCTCTGACCAAGAGAACAGTTGCAGTCAGCCTTGCCGGTATCGAGAAATCGTTGAAGACCGGTCATGTAGCCGATGCGCTGATCAAAGGGAAAGAGATCGACATAAAGTTGGTCGACAATGCGAAGAAGATCGCTGCATCTGTCAAAGAGAAGGTCCAGGTAACCCCCGACGATGACACATCCGTCGCCATCAAAGCGGACGGAAAGAGTCTCGTGGTCATAGTGCCTGAGATAAGAATGAACGCAGGTGTCGAATACACAACGGGACTAACTTCCGTCGCGTCTGCGGTCACAGAAACGATCATCGATGAGTTCAAGGTCCCGATGTACAAGGCCAACATGGTCAAGGCAGCGGTTTGGGGCAAATACCCGCAGACCGTTGGTTTCGACGGCGCTAACGTGAAGTCGATCCTCGACATTCCCCAGAACAACGAGGGAGCGGGATTCGCACTCAGGAACATCATGGCAAACCACGTCGTCGCGCTCGTCAACAAGAACGCGATGCAGGGCGTAGCACTCTCATCCATATTCGAGCAGTGCGGCGCATTCGAGATGGGTGACGCAATAGGGAACTTCGAGAGAAGCCACCTCCTCGGTCTCGCCTATCAGGGACTCAACGCCAACAACATGCTGTACTCGATCGTCAAAAAGAACGGTAAGACCGGAACAGTGGGAACTGTCGTCGAATCGATCGTCGGACTGGCCATCGATGACGGCGTGATACGCGTCAAAGAGACGCTCCCCTCGGGATACAAGATCTACACGACGAAGGACCTCCCCCTCTGGAACGCATATGCGGCAGTCGGGCAGGTAGCGGCCGTCATGGTGAACATCGGTGCGGCAAGGGCTGCGCAGGGAGTTCCCGGAACGGTCCTGTACTACAACGATCTGCTTGAGCACGAGACCGGACTGCCCGGAACTGACTACGGAAGATCCGCCGGAGTCGGTGTCGGTATGTCGTTCTTCTCACACTCCATCTACGGAGGAGGAGGACCCGGTCTGTTCCACGGCAACCACGTCGTTACAAGGCAGTCAAAGGGAGTTCTGATCCCCGCGGTCACCGCAGCCAACTGTCTCGACGGCGGAACGCAGACGTTCTCACCTGAAGCAACATCCGGACTCATCAAAGAAGTCTTTGGTGACATGGTCGAATTCCGCACACCTATGCAGATAGTAGGTGCCGAGGCGAAGAAGGTCGCAAAGAAGATCTGAGGTCGTTATGTTGAGTGAACCAACTGTGGAATATGCAGGAATACCGCTTCCCGAAGTGGAGATATTCTCCCACGCGCTGCTTAGCGCAGAGACGACGGAAAAAGTGCTGAATGCGCTCGATCCAATCGAGAACATAAGGCAGATAAACATGACCGGCGAGAGCCTCTCAAAGAACCTGAACAGCGGGCCCGCGAAAGGGCTGCCCAACAACCACTCCGAGCGCAAGGTTATCAAGGTCGGCGGAAGAGATGTTGAGCTGAGATATCAGGTTGGAGCGTTCTACATCGAATTGGATGTCGAGAACGAAGAGAAGCTGAACGAAGCGGTAGAGAAAATAAGGGCTGCATGCGCGGCGAGTATGCCGCGGGGATTCGACCTAGCAGTAGGAAGATACTCAAAATACAGAAAGACACTCAGAGATTACAAATAAAGGTGAAAAATATGGCAGCATATAAAAGACAGTTCTACCCCGGGACAACCTCCCCTGCAAAGAACAGAAGGAGAGTAATGGACCCCAAGGTAAAATTGAAGAAACTTCGCGATGTCTCCATGGATGACGTGGTCAGGATCATGGGACACCGCAACCCCGGAGAGGACTACAAGTCCATCCACCCCCCGATCCAGGAGGGCAAAGAGCCCGACTGCCCGATAAGGAAACTCGTCGAGCCGATCGAGGGAGCAAAGAAAGGAGACAGGATCAGGTACATACAGTTCACTGACTCGGTCTACTTCGCACCCATATCCCCCTACCAGAGGGCATGGATGTACCTTTCGAGGTACAGAGGTATCGACACCGGAACACTGTCCGGAAGGCAGATCATCGAAGTAAGGGAGAGGGACCTTGAGAAACTCGCCAAAGAGATGATCGACAACGAGACCTTCGACCCCGCCCTGACAGGTATCAGAGGCGCGACCGTTCACGGACACGCATGCCGTCTCGACGAGAACGGTATGATGTTCGACGCCTGGCAGAGGTACATTTGGGACAAGAACAAGAAAGAAGTAGTTTACGTCAAAGACCAGGTCGCAGTGCCTCTCGACAGGAAGATATCCGTCGGGAAACCTGCATCGATGGCCGACCTCAAAAAGAGGACCACCATCTTCAGGGCCGACGGCGTAGACATGAGGGACGACAAAGAGGTCACGGCATACGGTCTCAGGATCCACAAGCTCAGGACACTCGGCGGTTTCCAGCCCTTTAATGTAAAGGATGTGTGAACATGGCAGGCAAACAGAAAGAAAAGCTTTTCATGGAAGCGGTCAAGAAGAAATTCAAAGAAGACCCGACCGACATGGAGACAAAATACTATTGCTACGGCGGATGGAAACAGTCCAAGAGCAAAGTTGAGTTCCAGAAATCAGCTCAGGCGATCGCCAAGAAGCGCGGTTTCCCGATGATGAATGAGGACATCGGTATCCCCCTCGGACAGAGGGCATGGATGCCCTACCAGCTGTCGCACACCGACATATACGTAGAGGCGGACGACCTCCACTGCGTCAACAACACTGCTATCCAGCAGGCTTGGGACGACATCAGGAGGACCGTGCTTGTGGGACTCGACTCCCCGCACAGCACCATCGAGAAAAGGCTCGGAAAGGAAGTCACTCCCGAAACGATCAACGACTATCTCGAGGCGGTCAACCACACGATGCCCGGAGGAGCCATCGTTCAGGAGCACATGGCGGAGGTCAACCCCGCACTGGTTTGGGACTCCTACGTCAAAGTTTACTCCGGAGACGACGAGCTCATCGACGAGATCGACAAGAGGTTCGTTATCGACATCAACAAGCTCTTCCCGAAGGGCCAGGCCGAGCAGCTGAAGAAAGCGATCGGAAAGACGCTGATGCAGGCCGTGCGCGTCCCGACAATTGTCGGAAGGCTCATGGACGGCGCGACCGTTTCAAGGCACGCCGCGATGCAGATCTCGATGGCATTCATCTCCTCCTACAAACTCGCAGCAGGAGAGGCAGCCATCGCGGACTTCGCATACTCCGCAAAGCACCAGTCCATCAACATGGGTACCATGATGCCCGCAAGGCGTGCAAGGGGACCCAACGAACCCGGCGGAATACCGTTCGGATTCTTCGCGGACATGCTGCAGTCGGACCGTGTATACCCGGATGACCCCGCGAGAGCAGTTCTTGAGACCGTCGGTCTCGGAGCGGCGATCTTCGACCAGGTCTATCTCGGCGGATACATGTCCGGCGGTGTCGGATTCACGCAGTACGCTTCGGCGACATACACCGACAACATCCTTGAGGACTTCGTCTACCACTCCGTGGATGTGATCAAGGACAAGTACGGCGGATACTGCAAACTCGACCCGTCAAAGTATGATGACCTCATGAAACTCGGCGACGATATCAACGCATATGCGTTGGAGATGTACGAGAGATACCCGACCCTTATGGAGACGCACTTCGGCGGATCCCAGAGGGCGACGGTCGCGGCAGCGACGACCGGTATCGCCGGATCAATGGCGACCGGTATCGCAGACTGCGGTCTGAACATGTGGTACCTTTCGATGCTGCAGCACAAGGAGAGGACCGGAAGGCTCGGATTCTACGGATACGATCTGCAGGACCAGTGCGGTTCCACCAACTCGTTCTCCTACAGATCCGACGAGGGTCTGCCCGCTGAGCTCAGGGGTCCCAACTACCCCAACTACGCCATGAACGTCGGTCACCTGTCCGGATACTCCGGTATCGCGAAAGCAGCCCACGTCGCACGCGGGGATGCCTTCACGGCCAACCCGTTCATCCGCGTAGCATTCGCCGACCCCAGCCTGGTCTTCGACTTCGCCAACATAACGAAGGAGATCGGAAGAGGCGGACTCAGAGAGTTCGTCCCTGCCGGCGAGAGGACCGCGGTCATCAAAGGATGATACCGATGATGGTGGGAGACATACTCAAGTACACCCCGACATCAACGGTCGGAAAGGTAGCGGATGTCAGAGAAAAGGACGGTATGGTCTGGATAAAACTGGACACGACCGGACTTTACTATGATGCCGCATTCCTGAGGACCGCAGACCCGTCGGAGTACAGGGAGGTCTCCTTCAAAGAGCGCGAGAGATCTGCCGCAGGGCGCGAAAGCGCGGAAGCCGCACTTGAAGAACTCCGCAAGACGGAGGAAGAAGTGGACATAAGGCGCTTTACGCCGAGCGGCGGCGGTTAAACCTTTTATTTTTCCATTTATTTCCTCTCGAAAGAGAGGGATAATATTTTTTT
>WRKC01000056.1 GCA_009778275.1 Methanomassiliicoccaceae archaeon | reverse complement strand
CTGGGCGTGGCCGACTACGCCGGCGATGGTCATCCCCAGGTTGTCCGCAAGGGGGTACACCTTCTGAACATCGCTGTGCGCTATGATATTGCCCATTGTCGCTCTCTGGTCGGATGCAAGGATAACACCATCTTTTATTTTCATCCCGATGGTGGTCGTTCCTGTCTTAAGTACGTCTTCGTCGCTCATTGTTGTCCCTTCGTCATAATGAAGTGCAGCAAAATGCATCTCTCTGCTTCAACGGAGATGCTGTTCCCCCTAGCACCCGATATCTTATAAACTTTATTAAGGCTTTCGAACAAAAAAGACAGATCAACGGGACTTTTTTAGAAAAAAGTGAAAGTCCGCACCATGGTCGGGACCGTTGCGGAAAAACGGCCTCATGTTTTATTTTTTGCGCTCTCATCGAAAAAAATTGCGAACCGGATTATCCAACTTTCAGAGGTTTAATTATAGAGAACGTTATCTTCTCCTGAGATGGGAGAGTGACCGTTTGGAAATTGAAGAATGGCTTGGCGAAGACAACCAATTGGGCATAGACATTTGGCAAAAGAAATACTGCTACAACGGGGAGACGTTCGACCATTGGCTGGACCGTATCAGCGAGGGGAACGCCGATATAAAAGAAATGGTCAAGCAGAAGAAGTTCTTGTTCGGAGGAAGGATATTGGCCAACCGCGGTCTGCACAAGACCGGGTTGAAGATCACCCTCTCGAACTGCTATGTTGTAACGCCTCCCGAGGACTCCATTGAGTCCATTTTCGAATGCGCCGGCAAACTCGCCAGAACCTTCAGTTACGGCGGCGGGGTCGGCATAGATCTGTCCAAACTTGCCCCGCGCGGGGCAAAGATCAACAATACCGCATCAGCCACATCCGGGGCGGTATCCTTTACTGACCTGTACTCCATGGTCACGGGACTTATAGGTCAGCACGGAAGAAGAGGGGCGCTCATGCTTTCCATCTCCTGCGAACACCCGGACCTCGAAGAGTTCGCTTTCGTGAAAACAGATGTCGACAGGGTCACCAAGGCCAATATGTCCCTGAGGGTGACGGACGAGTTCATGGAATGCGTGAAGAACAAGAGGAACTATATGCAAAAGTTCCAAAGACCGGAAACGAATGACGTTATTCAGAAGAACCTCAATGCCTACGAATTCTTCAAGAAGCTCTGCTATGCGAATTGGGATTACGGGGAGCCGGGGTGCCTGTATTGGGACAGGATCGAGTCCTGGAACCTCCTCAGCGAATATCCCGACTTCCATTACGCCGGGACCAACCCGTGTGCCGAGGAACCTCTTCCGGCAGGGGGCAGCTGCCTTCTCGGAAGCATGAATCTGGCCGCTTTTGTCAAGAACGGAGAGTTCGACAGAAAGGATTTCGAACGCGCTGTCGGCATTTGCGTAAGGGGTCTCAACGATGTCCTTGAGGAGGGGTTGCCGCTCCATCCTCTGCAGGAACAGAGGGATTCCGTCCGGGACTGGAAGCAGATAGGCCTCGGGATAATGGGGCTCGCCGACATGCTGATCGAAATGGGACTGGAGTACGGCACCAGAGAAGCGATGGACTTCTGTCACACGCTCGGCCTCATCATGGCCGATGCCGCGATAAGAGAGTCGGCTCTGCTTGCAAAAGAAAAGGGAAAATTCCCCAAGTGCGACATCGACCTCCTTATGAGATCGCCTTACTTCAACGAGAACACGACGGAAGAGACGAGGGCCCTGGTGGAGAGATACGGCATGAGAAATTCGCAATTGCTTACGATCGCACCGACAGGTACGCTTTCGACGATGATCGGCATCTCGGGAGGCATAGAGCCCGTCTTCGCCAACTCGTACGAAAGAAGGACCGTGTCCCTTTCCGACCATGACGAATATTACAAGGTCTATACGCCCGTCGTAAAAGAGTACATGGACAAACATGGGATAACCGAGGAAAAGGACCTTCCCAGGTTCTTTGTGACGGCCCAGAATCTGGATTACAAGCAGCGGCTGAATCTTCAGGGTACATGGCAGATGCACATTGACGCATCGATAAGTTCGACCGTGAACCTCCCGAACGATTTCCCAGAGACAGAAGTATACGACCTCTACATGTATGCCTGGCAGATAGGCTGCAAGGGCGTTACCGTTTTCAGGGACGGCTGCAAACGTCTCGGCATCCTCTCCGCAAAAGAAAAAGAAGAAAAGAAGGAAGAGGACGCCGACAACGGAAAGCGTAAGAAGAGAGGTTTCGTCGAGAATGTCGCGGACGATGTCGTGGGAAAGAAAAGAAAGCTCATGACCGGATGCGGAAGCCTCCACTGCACCGCGTTTTTCGACCCTCACAGCGGGGAACTGCTGGAGGCGTACCTTAACAAAGGCTCCACGGGAGGCTGCAACAACTTCATGATAGGCCTGTCGAGGATGATCTCGCTGGCGGCAAGGAGCGGCTGCGATATCAACGCCATTGTCGATCAGCTGAAGAGTTGCGGTTCATGCCCTTCGTATGCGGTGAGGAAATCCACAAAGGGGGACACCAGCAAGGGGTCCTGCTGCCCTATGGCCGTTGGCTGGGCGATACTCGATATGCATGCGGAGATGCAGAGAGAAGTGGAGGGGATCACCTTTGAGGCGGAGAAGGAGAAGAAAGATGCCGTCCCCTCGGTAAAGGTCAACCCTTGTCCCAAGTGCGGCGACGAACTGCAGTTCCAAGGCGGATGCAGTATCTGCAAATCCTGCGGATGGACCAAGTGCGATTAATCCTCTTTTTCAAAACCCATTACTTTTTCATATTCTTTCGTGGCCGCATATTGCAGGATCAATGCTATGCCCGCTCCCGCCAGCAGGCCGGTTGCGGCCCTGGCCGCAAGGATGTCCATTCCGGATAGGTGCTCGAACCCCCATTCTACGAGGGTGGATATCACCATCGTCGCCCCGGCGATCGGGAAAAGTCTGTTCCCTGCGTAAATGCGGCACACAGCCTTATCCGTTGCTACCAGTCCGAGGATCGTTCCGGTAAGGATGCACACATCTCTCTGGCAAAAGGCCATCTGCGACCCGTTGATAATGAAGGATCTGGCCCATTCCTGATGACAGAACAGATCGCCTAAGAAATAAACGGCCCTCGTGAGGGGATCGGCGAATGCCAGTTTCCCCCAGTTGTCGATGACCCCTGCCCTTCCGTCCAGATCTGTGAAGGCGCCATGCGGATACAGCATGGGAAGGACGATCATCAGCAAAAGGAACGCCGCTAAGAACGACAGCACCGCTCTGCCCGGCGTGTACCGATCCATACTGCACAATTGCCTTCACCGTATAAATTAATGACAGCCTTGAAGGGCCTGTTCAACGCACCTGTGGATGCCGCCCTCAGTTTCTCGAAAGGAATGAAACACCGTTCTCTGCCAATGAATTGCCGATCTTCACCGCTGTCGTATCTGGGACCATGCTCTCTTTTGCATATGTCCTCCATCTGCCGGCGACGTCGAGGATCGTTTCTATCTTATCCCCGGCGCCTTTGATATTGGCGTTGTGCGCAAGGGCCAACATATCATCTCTGGTTATGCCGCCGGTTCTGCCGTTGATCGTCATCTGATGGGCTTGGATCCATATGTTTCCCGGTTTGTATGCATATGTTATATCATATGCGGGCGAGAGCCTCCACTCTCCCCCTTTAGACAGCATGAATGATGTGTTCTTCGTGTGATCATCATTGTTCATCATGATGATATTGAATGCCGCCCTGCGGAACATTTCCTCCGCATCGGCCGCGGGAAGTCTCATTCTTCTCATGATCGAGAACAGCTGCTCGTACGAGTGTCTCGCAGGAACGGTAAAGTCGTAATGCGCCAGGGCGTTCAGCGTCTGCGTGTGGACCTTCTCTCTGCCGATACGGTCGAAACGTTTAGTAATAAAGTGGATGCCTCCATTTGTCTCAAGAAGACGGCATTCGCTCATTTCAATACCGCAATCCGAAGCCATTCTGTGATAGGCATGCTCAACCCTGCAGAATCCGCGTTTGCGTTCGCCTTCCGTGTCGAATTTGATGATCCAATCCGCATATCTTTCGGAATGTTTAGGCTGCCCAGATAGTATCTCTCCTGATGATCCATCATAAGCGACGATCGCTTTCGCTCTTGCGCCTCCTGCGGATGTGCCTGTCGAAATGAGTTCGTTCATCCCCTCTTCGGACGGAACGGTACGGATATCCTCTTTCTCACCGACAGCCTCCGCCGCCAATGCCGAAAGGAGGTCCGCGTCGATCTTTTCGATTCCCGTGTCATGCATAATCGCCGGCTCATATTCGAGAGCACCCATCCCCCTTGCGCCTACATAGCATAACTTGTCCAATGGAGTAAAACCGTTTGGGTCTATCCCGTTGCGACGGACCCACATATCGATCAGCGTGTTACCGTATTTGTCAGGAAGGGAGTCTGCAAGCATGCCCGGGAGCCCTCGGAAGGCGTAACGGTCCAGGTCCTCAAAGGAATATATGTCGCTCGAGAGAGGCATCATTATAGGGGAGAGTTCGATCCCTTTCTCGGCAAACGCGGGATTATATTGGAACCTGGCACATCTCACTCTCTCATCCCAATATGCCACTCCGGCGGTCATGCCCCATATATTGACCTTGACCATTGCCCTCATAGCCTCATCCTCTTCTTTTGCGCCTCGGAAGAACGTCCCGTTGCGCGCTTTGGGGCGCTGCCTCCCGCTTTATAAAGAAGCAGAGGACTTACCGATTCATCATCAAGAAGGCGATCCAGCAGATTCAACCTCTTGAGACCCCTCAGAACGGATATCAGCGTGATCATTGTGACGTTTTTGCCATTCTCCAGATCGCCGATGGTCTTCATGTGCACCCCCGACGCTTCCTGCAGCTGTTCCCTTGTCACATTGTTGTTCAGTCTGATCGTGCGTATCTTCTCTCCGATCATCCCGATTATCTCAGTGTCTGACAATTCGTAGACATCTGAAGAAGAATACATATTACTGCGATGGTGTTCCGTGATAAAATAGTTTACTAAATAAAATAACAAATATATTATTTTAATAAGATAAAATGATATTAAAATAACATATAAATTATTTAAATTATTTTTCACAACGAGATGAAGGAACACAGCGTGAACATTATCATGGAGATCGGCAGCATCATCCCGAGCCGGTATGTTATGTCCCTGATATCGACCTTCCCGTTCAGGAACGAGGTAAGCACTGCCATGAGAATGCACAGCTCTACGAGATAGACCGACAGTATGGCCGATGTGCCTCCCATATCGACGCCGTCCATCACTCTGGATATCGGGCCAAGCATGGAAACGCTCATACCTAGCACCAGAGGCGCGAATACCGCCGCGGTACCGGTCATCATGTCGGTCATGCTCTTCAGCTTGTTCCTTATCCCCTTTCTGACGGAATCCTGATCCTGTATCTGCCTTCCCACTGACACTGCGAGCCTGCCTGCGTCCCTGGCGTCCTTCAGAGAGCATCTGTAGACATCGCAGAACACATCCGACAGGCGTACGGATATCTTTCCGATCGAGGTCTTTATCGCTGAATATGCATCGCCTCTGCATATCCCCATCTCCCTGTTCACACTGTCGGCGACACATGAGCATTCGGCCCTTGCGCCTATCGCCCTTACGATGGACGTCTCATAATTCTCGCCCGCTATCAGGCGGTTCCCCAGCTCGAAGAGGGAATCCTGAAGCAGCATCTCTTGTTTTTCCCTTATCTTCTCGGAACTGACATGAGGTATGGCGTAAACGAGCGCCGCCGCACCGGATACCAGCGCAGCTGCCGTCAGGGACATCTGGATGTCCCCCGTGATCATGATCGCCAATAGAGCTATGGGAATCGCCGAAAGAACAGGCAGGATGTATCGGATATCCATATTTGATGACGGCCTCATGAAGGGGTTCTTTTCTTTCACGGAAAGGATGAGCGATATTATTATCGCCGGTATGAACACAAGGGTCACCAAGATGATCGGGGCGGCGCTTATCGATGACCCTCCGAATACACCCCCGAGACTGAGCATGGGCAGTATCGACATCAGCACCATCGGCACCATTATTCCGAGGCCGAAGATCATCATGCATGGAATATTCAGGGATGAACTGTAGCTCTCCCCTATCTCCTTGAGCCCGTTGATCGAGATGTCGGACGCATCGGCAAGCATCCTTTTTCTCTCCGATTGGTCGGATGATGCGGCCGCGGCCATCACCATGTGGAGCGAACGCCTGTACGCCGCGGCTTCCGCCGGGAGGGAAGAAAGCAGTTCCGACAGACCGAAAGATATGTCCGGGATATGTCTCGTGTCCGCTCTGACAACGATCGCTCTGAACAACGATGCGGACCTTTCGGGTCCGTTCTTTGCCACATCCCTCACGGCCGAATCGATGGACCCGCCCCTTTCGATGGTAGCGGACATGATGCCCACGACGGTAGGCCCTTCGTTCATGATCGCATTGGGATTCTTGATCCCGCCTTTGCGAAACATCTCAGACACCGATCCCGGTGATGTCGCTGAACTTTCCTTTGAATGACATCAGGACATCTTCCGCCGTCTTCCCCTGGATTTTTGCGACATGGTCGTTCGCTATCCCTATCCATTCCGGGCCGAGGTATTCCTCGCCGTGCGTCTTCCCCATATCCGCCAGGAATGATCTTATGACCGCCCTCGCTCTGATCTCTTTCGTGACATCCGCTCTGCTCATCTGAGAAGAGGACAACACGCGTCTCATGACGGGCGATGAGAAAAGCGCTGTACTTTCGGAAATATCCACGAATTCCCCCGTCAGATCGGTCGTCGCGACCACTTCGTTCACTCTCCTTATCTGATTCCCTGTCCTTCTGTCCTTTACAGTCCCTAAAGTAACGAGGATGTCCGTTGCCATGAACGCCTCTGGCGAGATGTTCATATCGTGGACGACCCTTTCGAAGACCGACCTTGCCGAGTCTCCGTGTATCGTTCCCATGATCGAACTTCCGGCCCGGCCGGTCCTCAT
>WRKC01000055.1 GCA_009778275.1 Methanomassiliicoccaceae archaeon | reverse complement strand
TATGTCAATCTGTGAGTCGAAAATATCTCAGCAGGATAGTCGATAAAACATTGGATGCCAAGCTAAGGTACATGGGCGCCGTTTTGATAGAAGGGCCGAAATGGTGCGGTAAGAGCTGGACCGCTGCCCAAAAAGCGGCAAGTGCACTCTATATGCAGGATCCCGACACACGCGAATCCAATATGGGGTTCGCACAAACCGCACCGTCCGTCCTGCTTAAAGGAGATACGCCCCGCCTTATAGACGAGTGGCAGACCTCGCCGGTGTTATGGGATGCAGTACGCCACGCCGTTGATATGAGGGGAGAACCCGGGCAGTTCATTTTGACCGGTTCGGCGGTACCGGCCGACGATGCGGTCATGCACACCGGAACTGGAAGGATAGCGCGCATAAGGATGCGGCCTATGTCGCTCTTCGAATCATTGGAGTCTAACGGCAGCGTTTCTTTGGCGGATCTTTTCAACAACGCAGAAATCGAAGGGACATCATCATTGAAGATAGAGGACTTGGCATTCATGATGACAAGAGGCGGATGGCCCGCTTCCATAGGTAATGATGATAATGCCATCAATTATGCAAAGGATTATGTGGATGCCATCGTGAATCAGGACATATCGCGTGTTGTAGGTATTGAGAGGAATCCGGACCGCATGAATTCATTGATGAGGGCATTGGCCCGCAATATATCCACTCCTGCCAAACTGAAAACGATCATGGACGATGTTAATATTGATGGACACACGATATCAGAAAAAACCTTTACATCATATCTTAGCGCACTGAGCCGCATATTCGTCACCGAAGATCTTCCTGCATGGAGTCCGGCAATGCGTTCAAAGACTGTCTTAAGGACCGCGCCGAAAAGACATTTCGTCGATCCTTCTATCGCGGCCGCACTCCTCGACGCTTCGCCGAAAAGCCTTCTCAATGATTTCAAGACCTTCAGCCTGTTGTTTGAATCGATGGCGATAAGGGACATGAGAGTATATGCTCAGGCAAATGACGGAAAGGTCTTCCATTACAGAGACAAGAATGATCTGGAAGCCGATGCGGTGATTCATCTTGCGGACGGGCGGTGGGGCGCCGTTGAAGTGAAGATGGGATCAAAGGAGATAGAGAAAGGCATAGAGAATCTGATGAAGATCAGAGACAAGGTGAACACAGAGAAGATGATGGAACCGTCGTTCCTCATGGTGTTGACCGCCGGCGAGTATGCATACCGCCGCAGTGACGGCGTTTATATCGTGCCGATGGGTTGTCTCAGGGACTAATTCTATAGCTTGACACCTGTTTTTTTGATATTATCACAAAATGATAGGGATCAAGTGTCAAATTTGTCAGGATTCAGAATATGGTGTCGAGGTCAGGTAGTGAAGGTAAGATTGCTGAGTCTGGAACCCACGATGGATTGCTTGCGAAACGTGGAATGTACTGGGAGATGTGGAACAGCCAAGTGGGTAATGGGGCATATCCCATTGCTAAAGGGTCTTCTTCAAAAGAGCCACCCGATGTGGATAGAAAAGAAGGGGATAATAGTGTTAATTCCTTAATCTCGTATGGATAAGTCGACTAGGGGCACTTCGGCAATGAGGTATCCCATTCGACAAAAAAACTCGGGTTTTACGAATTCCAAACGCCGTGGATCCTGGCGCCTTCTCTTTCCGGGTCCATCGTCGACACTTCAAGCCCCGGGACCGTCATCCTTACCACCGGAACACCTGTCTCCGGACGGGTGAGATCGGATACGATGACCATTTCAAAACCGTTCTCCACGAGTTTTCCGAGTACTACCTCGATATCATCCAGCACGTACGGCGTGGAGAGGTCCTCCATATCCTTCAGGCACACCTTCTTTTCAAGTTCCGAATACCACACGGGGTTCGATCTCTTCACTTTCTCGTATCCCATGTCCTTTGTTATCTTCTGCAGCCTTGCGTTGCCTTTGACGCCGTGCTTGTGGGTGGTCCTGCTTTGTGCGACTTCCGTGATGGCCCTGATGCAAGCAATCTCCGGGTCTAGGTGAGTCCCGACCCCGATCGTGAGAAGCCCCGGGTCCTTTGATACTGTGTCATCCGCCGCCGCCCCGATGGTCGGGATGCCGATGTCGTGAGTGAGATCCTTGAGATATATCTTCACGCCCTTGTCCTCAAGCATTCTCAGAAGCCTTCCGGGAAGGGAGTCCTCCTCAACGACCACATCGGCGAACGCTCTGCCGCGCTCCTCGGCCATCGACCATGCGTCCCTTTCTATAAGCTCGAACAGGGCGTGGAGGATCGCCTCTTCAATTGTGTTGCCGGCGGCGATGCCGTTGGTGTGGTATCTGAAAAGCTGGAGATCTCCCTCGGGGAAATAAGGATGGAAGACACCGCATGCGGGAACCTATATGTAGGAACCTCTGAGCATCTCGAACCCCTTTACCCAGGCTATCTCCGCCGAATCGTAATAGTCAAGCACCCTTTGGGGAAGGATGAGGTCCTTCGGGTCCACCGCGAAGCAAGCGTCCATCGCCTGTCCGACCGTACCGTACACCAACTCGTCAGTTTCCCTGAGTTCTGCGCTGTATCTCTCGATCGCTTCCATGGCTGCCGACGCCTTCGCCTGTTCCGGCGTGGCGCCTTTGCCGTTGTAGTTCTTGACCGCGCCCTCCGAGGCCCCAGGGCGGTCGACCGCAAAGACCGGGATCCCGATGTTATCGAGAGGGGTTATATCGAGCGGGTCGCATATCCCTATCCTGGGGAGCAGCGGAAGGACCCTGTCCAGCGTCTTTTCCGGAGGCACGGTCCTTATTCCTGTACCGGGCGAATATTTTGGACCTCTTTCAAGTATCATGGGCGAGCTCCGGTATAATGTAAGATTTGAACCCTTGCCGCGGCATCACAGATCGTTGTATCCCACAAGAACGCTTGCCAGTTTCGGGTCGTCCTGAAGATCGTAGTATTTTCTCATTATCAGGTCGCATGTGGGTGCGGGGCTGCATGAGATCACATCTTTGCAGCCGTTGCTTTCGTTCAGCTCCGGGAATGACACAGGGGGCATGATGAACCTCTCCCCGCCGCTGCCTTTGACATCGGGGAACAGAACGAACGCATCGGAAAGCCATACAACGTCCTCTCTTTCGAGATATTCCTTCGCGGTGAACGGGAACACTTCCAGCCCCATCACCTCGCCGGCATTCGATATCAGGACCACGGTGGGTTCGGGCGGAGGCCTGAAGCGCGGGTCCTTTACTATTGCGATCACATGGTCTCTCGAAAGGGCCTGATTAAAACCTTCGTTGTGCACGGCGATGTTCCCCATCGCCGTAACCTTCTCCTCTTCCTTCCTCATCTGGCCGAGGACCTCTTCGTCAAGGTAGAATGCATTCACAACGCCCCTCAGCCCCTTTACGATTTCCATAGGCTTGCTGAATGTTTCCTTACTCATCAACTCATAATGGAAAAATGATTATAAACAATTAGCGATAAAGGAAAGTTTCGCGGGGGCGGGGCCGCCCGAGCCGCGCTGGATGGTTTAAGATCACTCTATTTTTATTACGACATCCCTCTTGAGACCCAATCCTCCGGCGACCTCGATCGCCTTTATTATCCCGCACGGCACGGGACATGCCGCATGGGGTATGGTCTCGCTTGCGAGTTTATAGATATCGGTCTCGTTCATTGCCGCTTCCACTTCCGTGTATGGACATATGGGTTGGATGGCCCACGACATCTTCAGGAGATTGGGGCAGTCGCTTTGGATCTCGAGGTCGACCATCCCCGTTTCGGGGTTCGCTCTCGCCAAAATAACAGTCTTCATTTTGCATACGCCGGCTTCTACGGTAACTTTGCACTCGTCGCTCATTCGTCTTCACTCCGTAATCTTATCAAATTGTTTGTCCCGGCCATGCTTCTTATGTCCACGACGCCGATGGCGGCTATGACCCTTTTATCAAGCTCTATCGGCGTCACGATGACCCTTATCCCTTTGTACGGTCCGGATATTGCGACCCTCCTTATTGTGGTCCCTGCATTAATTACTTCTTCCAGTACGGCACCCGTATACGCGTTGTCAATGACCTTTCCGTCCTCTATCCTTATGCCTAGGTTATCTCTGCTCTTCGCACAGACCGGCAGGCCGCCAACGAGATCATGCACCGCGAACGCAAGGGACAGAAGCTCGCTGCCCGTGCTTCTTTGGGTGAGAACATCATCAAGTTCGCGCCTTATGCGTAATCCGCCCATAAGCTCCAGGCCGGCCGTCACCGCGCCAAGCTCCGCCCTTTCCGGGTCTGAGGCCGTCCCGATGATCACCACGTCGCCGTCGCTTATGTCGAAACGGTCCCTAAGGGCGTTCTCCACCCTCTGGTCGACAGGATAGTAAGAACCCGGGAATATCAACACATTGTTGGAGCATACCAAGGTCGTCGCGCCGATGGCCCCGTTCTTGATGGCCGCATCCCTTTCCTCGCAACCGAATTTGATGGCACCCGCCATCCCCGGTACCCTGACGGCGCAATCCATTTCGCCTATGGTAAGTTCAGGGACCTTGAGGGACTGTATGTCCATCCTGACTGTCTTCCAGATGTCCATGCCGGCTTTGGTGAGGGAGACGCCGTTCTTGTTGATGGCGATCATGCCGTCCTCTTGGAGCATATTCAATATGGTCCTTGTGCTGCCCTCGCCGATTTTCAAGAGCGAGGCAAGGCTCTTCCTCCCAAGCGGGCTGTTCCCTGCGATGTAGTAGAGGGCCTTCCAGACATGGTAGTCACCAAATTTCGGTATCGGCCCACCAAGCTTGGACGCATTCCTGTATGCCATATGGATGTATAATATATCCATCATAAAAAGGTTAACACTATAACATCCTGCAGGCCCCAACGGACCCGCTGTCGGGACATAGCCCGGAGACGGCTTTTATCTGTTAATTCGGTGTTGGTGAAACATTAGGGAAGGGTGACCGACCTCCCGCATAGACGACATCGATGGTTTACGGACCGTATACAAACAGAAAGGGGGTTCACATAAGCCATTACCGTGTTTCTAAAAGGATAGTAATGAGGCCGCCCGAAGACAGAACAATGTTCGAACGGCCTCTTTTTTCAGATCGTTTCAATATCCGCGCTTTTTGGGGATGATGTCTCTTTCCACACTCTCCCCATACGGGCAGGAGAGGTTGCACAAGGTACATTCTGCGAACCCCCTGTCGGATACGCGCCTGATGTGTTTCTCCCAGGTCTTATCCAATACAGTATCGAATTCGTGCGCGACCACACACCTGTCGTATGTCACCTTCTTCCCCAGCTCCACCCCTTGAGACGGACCGGGAATGATCGCCCCGTACGGGCAGGCCTTCACGCAAAGGGAGCCGTTTTTGCACAGAGGCTGCTCGGCACAAAGATCACGGACGAAAGGCTCATCGGGTTCCAGTTTCATCGTGGTGAGGATCGCGATCCAACGTACGCGGGGGCCATATTCCGGTGTGATGACCTGAGTATTGTGGCCGATGAATCCCAGCCCGGCAAGGTATGTCGCCACCTTGGCATGGATGGTCGTGGACGGGATGGCATCTTCGCCCTTTGTGTCCTTCAGCCATTTACAGAAATGCCACCCTTTGTTCTCTACGATCATGTAGTAGGTGTTGTAGTATTCTGAGTCGCCTCCGCTGAAATCTCCGCTTCCGGCGGTCGATATCGAGACGTTCATTCCTTCATCCCAAATGACCATTCCCATGATAATAAGCGATTTCGCTTCAGGCATGACCTCGGAAGGCCTCTGCAATCCCCTGTCCTCCGGGAATGGTACTTCTTCCATTTTCGCTATATCCGACACGCCAAACAACTGGAATCCGAGTTCTTTGGATTTTGCACGTAATTCTTCTTTGAGTTTGTTGCTCATATTCATCGAACCGATATTTTTAAAACAATTTGCTATTATTTAATAAATGCGATAAAAAACGTTTTGTTTACTTATTAATATTAATAGTTTTTTATACAAATGGTTTTTATTTATCTTACACTATATAAAATTATCGTTAATATAAATACAATTGAACCAACACAAAAAAGACTCGGACCGCATGCAAACCGGTCCTTTTATGGGCGTTAGATCTGCTCCCGATGGGGGGCATTTCATGCAAAGAAGCTGTACTATTCTCTTATCTGTATTATGAGAAAATGATTTACCTTCCCATAGTTTATATCTCTTGTTTACTTTGCATGTACCCATGGATGAGTCGGTCGATCTTTTGACCATCGAGAATGTGACCAAGTCCTTCAATGGAAGAGTGGTCCTAAAGAATGTCAGCGCAAAGATCTCAACAGGAAAGGTACTGGGACTTATAGGGAAGAGCGCAGCGGGAAAGAGCGTCCTCATCCATATGATCCGAGGCAGCGACGGATACGGACCGGATTCCGGGCGGCTGCTGTACCACGTGAATCACTGTCCCGAATGCGGCAATATGGACCTCCCCTTCCCCGGCGTCCCGTGCTCGAAGTGCGGCGCAACGGCGAATGCCGAGGCGATAGACTACTGGGGCCTTAAGGAATACGATCCGGTAAGACAGGAGCTCAAAGGACATATCGCAATAATGATACAGAGGACGTTCGCACTATTCGGGGACAAGTCGGTGGTGGAGAACATCCTCGAGGCCATCGACCCTCAGGACCCGAAGCGCGTGGAAAGGGTCGTCGAACTTCTGGAGTTCGTCAACATGACGCACCGTGCGACCCACATAGCCAGGGACCTGTCGGGAGGAGAGAAGCAGAGGATCGTGATGGCCAGACAGCTGGCGAAGGAACCCCTTTTCCTGCTGGCGGACGAGCCCACGGGCACATTGGACCCCCACACCTCGGCACTGATACACAAAAGGCTTGTGGAGTATGTGAAAGAGCACAAGATATGCATGGTACTGGCATCCCATTGGCCGGAAGCCATAGTGGACATGTCGGACCATGCCGTGTGGCTTGA
>WRKC01000054.1 GCA_009778275.1 Methanomassiliicoccaceae archaeon | reverse complement strand
TCCAGCACTCCCGACCTTGTCTGGAACTTACCTATCCTGGCAAGTCCGTCCCTCTTAACGATCTCGAACATCAAGCGGTAGATATGGTCACCGAATTAAAGGATTCTGTCTTTGATCACGTCTGCATACGCTTTTGAAATGGCGTTCTTGACAAGAACGTCCGGTATATCCTCGATCACGTTCCTGTTCCAATCGAGTGTCGGGCGCCCGAAGCTCACAACGCTGATCCTGCTGTGGTCGCAGCTGTCTTCCGTTTCGAGCGGTTTGATATCCAGCCCACTGAGGATGTCCTGGATGCTCTTGCCGTTTATGAGGACCGTATTGGGCCCCTCTCCCTCGACACTTGTGAACTTTGAGGAAATGTCGGACATCTGCATCTCATAGACCAGACCTCTGAGATATTCAGACATCTCATCCACAGACTGTCTTCTCATATCGTCGTCCTCCGGCGGTTCGGATGAATGCCTGTAAACAATATCGATCATGGCCATAGACCCGCATCGGAATCGCCGATTAAAAGATATTGCACTGACAACTTTATCATCAGCGACCGCATTCCGACCTTCATGTTCCGTTTCGCGGGCCTGCCCGACAAAGATTACAAATTGGTCATTTTAGTGAGGAATGACCTCAAAATGGGCAAAGGTAAGATCGCAGCACAGGCGGGGCACGCTTCTGTCAACTGTGCATTGAGCATAAAAAAGAAGGACCCCAAAATGTTCGATAATTGGACCTCGTGCGGCCAGGCCAAGGTGGTCCTGAGGGTCGGTTCGGAGAGGGAACTCTTCGAATTCAAAGCGATCGCCGATGCCCAGGGCATCAACAACTCGATCATCTGCGACGGCGGGAGAACGCAGATCGAACCCGGAACCTATACCTGTATTGGAATCGGTCCCGAGGAGTGTTCCGTTCTCGATAAGATAACCGGCGAACTCAAGATGCTTTGAACCGCCAAAGCGTGCTTTTATATCAGCATGCTATTACTATATTATTGGGAATATGCACAAAAAAAGAAGTCTTCTTATTTCGGTCGGCCTCATCGCGCTGGTGGGAATGGTAGCGGTAGTATCTTTCTGCGGCGAGCAGGAGAACGCGATCGGCGCGGTGCCTTTGGAAGGGAGCGGCCAGTTCGATCTGGCGACAGAGCTTGAGAATGCCGTCAGCGGCGACAGGATAACGCTGGAAGACGATGCGGTCCTCTTAAGGGATGCTCCGATCAAACAGGGCGTCATTTTGGATGACGGCGGCTTTATGCTGAGGATCTCAGCGGATACCATATTGACCATAGAAGGAACGCTCATCTCCTCAGGGGATCTGAGGGTGGATTTCAACGGGTCCGTTGCAGTGACCAACGGCGGACTGGTGTCGATAGATAATGATGATAAGGAGACAACAGTAGCGGGTTACTTAGAAGTATACAAAGGAGGTACCGTCAATATCGGTCTCACCAAAAACAGTACCTTTAACTGTCTGGGGAGCGGAAGACTGTTCATCGATGGATTAATGGTTGTAGGAAGCAAGACATCCGTCTCTTTGGTGGAGGTCAGGAATGCTACCGTTACCGGAGAGGTCAGGATATCAGAGGGAAGCACTTTCCTCATATATGACGTGCTGACACTCGGAAGCGCTCCCACTCATACGGCGGAAATGACCAACAGCGCCCTGATAACGGGGAAGTTCTCCCTGAACAGCATGGCATACATCGTCGTTTACGGGGAATCGAACTTCAACAAACCGGTCGGCACCATAAAGGACCCCAACATAAAGGACCCTTCCGTCAACACTGTGTTCAAAATGCTCAGCAAGGCCTATGCGACAGTGTATGCATCGAGCGGCAGCAAGCGGGTGCTTGTGTTCCCCCCCACATCCAATCTCAGGGATTACCAGCTTACGGATTGGAGAGATATGCACGGCGATATTGTGACCGCCGATATGAATATACAGGTCGGAAGCGCGGGAAATACCGAAATATCGGGAGACGTTATCAAAAACACTTACAGGATCGTCTTTACGCAGGACAAAAGCATAAGATGGGTCGTTAACGGTATCGATAAAGGGAGCTACTGGGAAGAACCTGGCGTATACGGTGCATCTTACACCATAAGTATCAGACAGGCACCCGGGAACACGGATCTGCCCTCGATATTCAAGGACGGCATCCCGTACATGGCGGGGACCTCTTTCGTTGTTGACGGCGACACCATATTCACCACATCCAACAGCTACCCCGGGCCGGGCGACAGTCTGGTGCCGGTCCTGTCAGCGTTGGTAGTGATATTGTTAGCTGTGCTGGTGATACTCGTTATCATGCTCAGGAAGAAGAACATGCAGGCGGAAGGGTGACCTCAGAGCGTATTGAACTCCTTCATTGACCTGACTTTGAAATTCAGGTCCCTGGCCACTCTGATGGCGCCCACCGCTGCGTCTGCGCCCTGTATCGTCGTCAGGAAAGGTATCTCAAGCTCCACCGCCAGTCTTCTCATCTTATGCCCGTCCCTTACCGGCCCTGATTTTTGAGACGGCGTGTTGATGATCAGATTGATCTTGCCCTCCCTTATGAGGCCGATGGCATTGGGTTTCATGTTATCGTCTATCTTGAATACGGTGGTGGTCTCCACCCCGTTCTCCCTGAGGTATGTGGAAGTGCCTTTCGTGGCGTAAACCTGGAATCCCATATCGTGGAGTTCCTTTGCGACCGGCAGGACCCTTTCCTTGTCGGAGTCGTTCACGGTTATGTACACCGCGCCTTCCGTGGGCAGCTTGTTGCCAGCGGCGGTCAGGGCCTTGTAACAAGCGATATCGAAGTCCGCATCGATGCCCATCACCTCGCCGGTGCTCTTCATCTCCGGGGTAAGTATGGAATCCACCCCCGGCAGCTTCAGGAACGGGAACACCGAGGCCTTGATGGCATAGTGGTCTATCGTCTTGTAACCGGACAGCCCGAAATCCTTCAGGGTCTTTCCTAGCATGATCTTTGTGCCTATCTTCGCCAGAGGTATCCCCGTCGCCTTTGAGATGAAAGGTACCGTACGCGATGCCCTCGGGTTGGCCTCGATCATGTATATCTCATTATCTTTGACCGCAAGCTGGAGGTTCATAAGACCTTTCACCTCCAGTGCCAGGGCCACTTTGTTGGTGATATCGACTATCCCGTCTATGATCTCTTTGGAAAGCGTGAAGGGGGGCAGCACCATCGTTGCGTCGCCGGAGTGGCAGCCCGCATACTCGATGTGCTCCATTATCCCTCCGATGTAGACATCATTACCGTCGGAAACGACATCCACATCTATCTCGATCGCCTCCGTGAGGTATTTGTCTATCAGTATCGGATGGTTCCTCGATACTTTCACGGCCGTTTCCACATAGGTTCTCAGTTCATCAGTGGAATAAACGATCTCCATTGCCCTTCCGCCCAGAACGTAGGACGGCCTTACCAGCACCGGATAGCCTATGGTCTCCGCTATCTCTTTCGCCTCTTCGAATGAATATCCCGTGCCGGATTCGGGCTTCTTTATCTCCAGTTC
Organism: Methanomassiliicoccaceae archaeon; assembly: GCA_009778275.1. GTDB lineage: Archaea > Thermoplasmatota > Thermoplasmata > Methanomassiliicoccales > Methanomethylophilaceae > Methanoplasma. The sequence goes on along the minus strand of WRKC01000054.1, from coordinate 3,344 downwards.
GTCCATCAGTATGGAGAATCTTCTCCTGTCCTCCGCAACATCCATCATATCGGGGCTGGTACCGAGCACCTTGGTCTTGGTCCCGGCAAGCGCCTTTTCCAGATCGACGGCCAGATTAACGCTGGTCTGTCCGCCGTATTGGACTATCACCCCGTCTATGCCTTCGGCGTCTATGACGTTCAGGACATCCTCTAAGGTTATGGGGTCGAAGTACAAACGGTCGGATATGTCGTAGTCGGTGGATACGGTCTCCGGGTTGTTGTTGATTATCATGGCCTTGACCCCTTCCTCTTGAAGGGCCATCACTCCGTGAACGCAGCAGTAATCGAATTCTATCCCCTGCCCTATCCTTATCGGACCGGCGCCGATGATGAGCACTTTCATTGTCCCGTCTTCTTTCTTGATCTCTGTCGATGTTCCATAAGTGGAATAGAAATACGGTGTCCCCGCGGCGAATTCCGCCGCGCATGTGTCTACCATCTTATAGACCGGAACGATGTGAGCGGACAGCCTTTCTTTCCTTATCTCCGCTTCCGTCGTAGATGCCAGCTCCGCGAGCTTCTCATCGGAGAATCCCATGCGTTTCGCTTCTGCGAGAAGCTCAGCGGTCAATGGTTCGTTCATGATCCTCTTTTCCATCGCAACGATGTTCGCCAGTTTCTTTATGAAGAACACATCCCATTTTGCGAGATCGGCGATACTTTCCGGGTCCCAGCCTTTTCTGAGAGCCTCTCCCATCGCAAATATGCGTTTGTCCGTGGCGTGGGTGAGCTCCGCAGTGATCTCATCGTCGGTCATGCTGATGCTGTCCAGGCCCTTGACCCCTATCTCCAGGGACCTCAATCCTTTCAGGATGGCCTCTTCGAAGGTGCGGCCGATCGCCATTACTTCCCCGGTGCTCTTCATCTGCGTTCCCAGGTGTCTGTCGACGGTGCGGAACTTGTCAAACGGCCAGCGGGGTATCTTTACTACGACATAGTCTATCGCCGGCTCGAAGGCGGCGAAGGTCGTACCTGTTATTCTGTTTGGTATCTCGTCCAGAGTGTATCCCACCGCGACCTTGGTCGCCACCCTCGCTATGGGATATCCCGTCGCTTTCGACGCCAAGGCCGATGATCTTGAAACACGGGGATTCACCTCTATCAGCCTGTAGTCGCCGTTCGCGGGGTTGAAAGCAAACTGCACATTACATCCTCCCTCGATGTTCAGCGCCTTTATGACCTTCAGCGAGGCTGTTCTGAGCCTCTGATGATCCTTATCCGATAAAGTCAGGCATGGGGCGCACACGATACTTTCCCCTGTGTGTACTCCCATCGCATCAAGGTTCTCCATGTTGCATACGATGATGCAGTTGTCATTGGAATCCCTCATGACCTCGTATTCGTACTCCTTCCATCCAAGCACGCTCTCTTCCACCAAAACCTGGTGTATACGCGAATATGCAAGACCTCTGGCACATATCTCCACGAGTTCCTGCTCGTTGTAGGCTATCCCGCCTCCGGTCCCTCCCAATGTATAAGCGGGCCTGATGAGGACAGGATATTTGTTTATCAGTTTAACGGCCTCGATGGCTTCTTGGATCGACGTTACGCTTCTGCTCAGCGGTACCGGCTCCCCTATCCTCTCCATGGTCTCCTTGAAAAGCTCGCGGTCCTCCGACATCGCGATGGCATCCGGCTGTGTTCCGATGAGCGAGACCCCCAGCCTCGCCAGTTCTCCGTTCTCCGCGAGTTCCGAACAGATGTTCAAGGCGGTCTGTCCGCCCATACCGGAAAGTATGCCGTCCACGCCCTCCTTCTCGATTATCTTCGCAACTAGTGCGGCCTGAAGCGGTTCGATGTAGACGCTGTCGGCCGTCTCCGGGTCCGTCTGTATCGTTGCCGGGTTGGAGTTCACGAGCACCGTGTTATAGCCTTCCTCTTTCAGAGAGCGGCAGGCCTGGGTCCCGGAGAAATCGAATTCCGCCGCCTGACCTATCACTATGGGGCCAGAACCTATCACCATGAGCTTCTTGTAATCCTTTTTCATCGGCGTCCCTCCTTTGCCGCCTTCTCGAACCTATCCAGAAGGAAGGACGTGTCCCACGGCCCTGGAGAGGCCTCCGGACGATATTGTGATGTGAATATCGGAAGGTCCTTATGTCTGATCCCTTCCACTGTGCCGTCGTTGACGTTTATCTGATCGGCCAGAATGTCCCTTTCCGAAAGGCTGCTCTCTTCGAGCGCGAACCCGTGGTTCTGCGCGGTTATGAAGACCTTTCTGCCATATTTCACCGGCTGGTTGCTTCCGCGGTGACCGAACTTCATCTTATATGTCTTGCCGCCCAACGCTACCCCGACGATCTGGCTCCCCAGACCTATCCCGAACAGGGGAATGGTCGCGGAAAGATCGGCGGCGCACTTTGCGACGGTCCTTTTTATCTCCGGATGAGACGGGTCCCCGGGTCCGTTCGAGACTATCACGCCCCTCATTTTGTGGCCGATTATCACATCGGCAGGCGTGTCATAGGGGAACACCGTGACGTTGAATCTTTCCGACAGGTCTCTGAGCATCCAGTTTCTCTCTCCGCAATCCAGAAGGCCTATGCTGACGCTCTTCCCGAAATCGTGTTCCTCCATACACTTGACAGATACTTCCCCCACCAGGTTGCTTTCCGAGGGGAATGGCGTGCGCTTAAGCTCTTTGATCAGATTCTCGATCCCTTCTTTGTCTCCGGTTATGGCTCCTCTGAGCGTTCCCACTGACCTGATCTTTATCACCAGGTCCCTTGTGTCGATACCGGATATCCCGGGGACCTTGTTGCGTTTCAGGAAATCATCCAGTGTGCGCCCGCCGTACATGGGCGACGGTTCTTTGCAATATTCCCTCACCACCAGACCTCTCGTGTGCACCCGGTCGGATCTGTAGTAATCGTCGCTGATGCCGTAATTGCCTACCAGCGGATATGTCATCACAAGGATCTGTCCCTCATACGACGGGTCGGTAAGACTTTCCTGATACCCAGACATCCCTGTGGAAAAAACTACCTCTCCAAAAGCAGCCGCCTCGTATCCAAAGGGTTCTCCCTCGAACACGGTTCCATCTTCGAGGACCAAATAACTTTTCGCCATCGAGAATCAATCAGAGATAAGAATCGTATTTAATAGCTTGGGGCCCGCTCTGACACCCTCAATCCTCCGTTGTCCAATACCAGACAAACTACCCCCTATTGAACGAAATAGGAATAAAGACCTAACCCATTAGGAAGCTCATGCGGATCCTGGAAAAAGACGTTGGGAACGGGAACATACGAATCATGCTGGAAGCCGATGAGGATATCTGGCACCTTTTCAACGTCCTTGAGA
>WRKC01000053.1 GCA_009778275.1 Methanomassiliicoccaceae archaeon | reverse complement strand
CTTGTTTTTCCAAGCGCTGAAGAAAACACTACTGCCCTGTTTGTCATTATTTCGTCCTCTGATGGCATCTTAGTTTCGCGGATGCAATGATGATTAATGCCGTAGCTGGTATATGTAATTTTTACCTGGGTTGCACACGGACGGAGTGCGAACGTTTCGAAATATCGTGTCAGACCGTCCAACATCCCATCTTTCAATCAAATCCCGTAAATATGAATATCTCCATCCGTCTCCGATATCATGGGCTACGAAGTGGAAGTCATCGGGGTCGAGGAAGCGTCGGAACTGCGCCTCAAATACAAAGGCCTCAAGGCATACTCGTCAAAGGCGGACATCCACGGCCTCTGCGTCGAATTCCTGACCGAGGACAGGGAGCATCTTAAGATGTGGGGGGATAATTTCTATTCAATGTCCGAGGACATAAGGGCACATGCAAAGATCTATTCTATCAATGACCCGTCATGCGAGATGAAAGTTCTTTTCGAACCTACGTTCAATACCGCATTCCTATTCAATTTTGATTATTACGGGTGGATAAAGAGCATCGCGCTGGGAATATCCGGAAACATTTTGGAGGAAGCGCACGACACATATTCCGTTCACGGTGCGGTGCTGGATATGGACGGGAAGGGAGTTACCCTTATAGCACCGTCAAAAACGGGGAAGACCACTCAGTCATGGGGGCTTCTGAGAACGAAGAACGCGCACCTGATCTCGGACGACTGGTATTTCGTCAAGCTCGGCAACGGAAGACCCATGGCATACGCCTCGGAGAAGAACTGCTACATCGATGCCGACATCGGAGATGTCTGGGAAGAATACAGGCCTCTCGTAAGCCAAGTGCATTTTGACAACAAGGACCGGGGGGTAGCGAACGTAAGGTGGGTCGCCGGTGAATCATCGGTCATACCCATGACCAAAATAAGATACGTCTTCTTTTTGAAACGGGATTATAACGACCCGGTCGCGATAAGGCAGCTCAGTCCGGAGGAAGGGCTGGACTATCTGCTGATAAATGACTTCTGCAACCCCCACCAGATCGTTTGGAACGATCACAAGGGCAGAATAAGGAGCAAGTTCTTTTCGGAGTTCCTTTCCAGATGCGAGATATATCTCGTGAACACGATAAAGACCGCACGGGAGACCCAAGAACTTATCGGAGCGGTCATTTCAAAATGCGAGGTCGGATCATGAACGTACCGAAAGTGAAGGTTCCGAACGTCATCGGTAAGATAAAGGATTCCGATCTGCTCCGCACCACTCACAGAAAGCCGTCGGAACGCACGGAGATGGTACATGAGTCCAGATTACTGATCCTATCTATATTGGCGATCGTTCTGTACATAATCCTCGCATGGACGATAGTGGAGGTCTTTTCCGAGGGGCATATGGACCTTCAGGACATCATAAGAAGCAGCATGGGCAGCGTGTTCGCGTTGCTGTTCGCGGTCATAATAATGGACACGATCAACGCCCGCAACGAGAAAAGAAAGAGGCGGCGCGATGAAAGGAAAGCCATCGTACGCCACAATAAGATCATTCAGCCAGTGATCGATATGTATCTGGTAAGGAAGAACATGGTGATCACCCCGAACGATAAGACGGTAAGGAAGTTCCAGATAAACGCCGCTTTCACGATCAAGGACATGAAAGACATGTTCGGCCCGTCAGAACTCATTTCCGATGTGGGCAAATCCAAGTTGGATACATACGCATATTATCAGGAAAAGCTCCGTGAGAACTTCACTCATCTGGTAGAGGATATAGATTTCAGTTACTATTCCGATCTGTGCGACGCGGCGATGGAATACATAAACGCTACATCTTACGGAGTATCCGCCTTGGAAGCGGTCGTCGGATACCAAGGCACGATGGCCGGCACAAAATCGATGAAGTCCATCATCATCAACATGATCAGGGACGAGCCTGAAAAGGGGAAGTTCATAGATGCCCCCGCGGCGATGAAGAACGTATATCTGGTGCATCAGATGATCAAAGACCAGGAGACCGCACTCAGCAAGTATCTGAAACTTGTGCAGACGGTCATCGCAGAAGAGGACAGGGAAGTCGACAAAAAGACCGTTTCCGACGTGGATTACGAGTAATCTCTGAATACAACATCGATCGGTTTTCCCAATGACATCGTATCCTCGGTGACCCTGCAATCATATGCGAGCACCTTCACACCCATCTTTTGCGCCCTTTCCACTTCTAATGCGAACTCCTCGTGCATATCATAGTTGGGAGAGAAAGCTGTCGGGCCGGTCATTTGTATAAGGAACATCATGTACGCTTCGTATCCTTCCTTAAGTGATGCCTCCAGTTCTCTCACGTGCTTGAGGCCGCGTTCCGTGGGTGCGTCCGGGAAAAGAGCGGTGCCGTCCTTCTCCAGAGTGACGCCTTTGACCTCCATCAATTTCTTTGTGCTGCCGGCTTTTGCAAAGATATCTATGCGCGATGCACCGTACCGATATTCGGGGCGGACCTCATCCGCACTCTCGAACCCGGGTATGCGGCGTATCGATTCGGCAACCGCCTTGTTCGGCGCCTGAGAATCGATGTTCACGAGCATATCGCCTTTGTAGATACCGATAAGGTCGTATGCTGTGGACCTGTCGGGGTTGTCAGAGACTGAGAGCACCGCTTTGGCTCCCTGTATCAAGAGTTCTTTGCATCTGCCGGTATTCTTGACGTGGCATTTCTCCGTCTTACCGTTGATCTCTGCGTATGCGATGAATCTGTTCGGCCTTTCGATGAAGGTCCCTGCCACAGTGTCAGGATATCTCATCGATTCACTTGATCCAACTCAGGACCTTCACCCCTGAGCGGGAATGTTTCTCTATTTCACCATCCGGTCTGCCGAGCACCATGCATGCTACGTACCTGTAGCTGTCCGGCACACCGCACTCCTTTCTGAATTCCGGGTCGTTACCGAGTCCCGCCGCGAAACCGATGAAACATGTGCCGTATCCCATTGAATGTGAAGCGAGCATCATGTTGCCCACTGCAAGCGAACCGTCCTCGACAGGCGTCACCGCACTTGGATTAGCAAAGACAAAAACGAGTACCGGTGCACCGTGAAAGATGTTCGCATTGGGATTCTCCGCCATCTTCTCGACCATGGGGTTCGGGTGGCCGGAGGCCCTGGCCATCTCCGCGAATAAGATTATCGCTTTCCTGTTGTATTTGGCGATGGAGTCCTTGTTCTCCACCACAACGAATTCGAGGGCTTGGCGGTTCATACCGTTGGCAGCGTGGAATCCTGCTTTAAGTATCTCTTTTATATCTTCATCCGGGACCTTCTCTGTCAAATATTTCCTGACAGAGGCCCTGCCGTAGATGTTCTTGAGGGCTTCATTCATAATGGTCATATTACAATGTTCGAATATATTCTTGTTGAACCTATTTTGACAGAAACATACATCATTGCCATATATCGGCAGAGCACACCGCCCTGAAGGACAGGCGCGGAGGGGGAGATTCGAACTCCCGGGGTGAATCACCACCGGTTTTCAAGACCGGCGCCGTGGGCCAGGCTTAGCTACCTCCGCTTGGTTTGGCAATAAACTGTTCATATTTAACTCAACCGTCGGTGGGAGACGGGTTGGGCCAAACCTTCTCTATGCGGCCCGCAACCACTGCGAACCACAGAAGTTCGACCAGCAGAGATATGGCGCACGGTATTGCGGCCTCCGCCATACTGCCGAAAAGAACGAAGCAGAGCGTCACTCCCAACCCCGAATTCTTCCAGACGGCCATTGGGATATAGACCATACTGTCGTCCCTTCCCACTCCTTTTTTCTTTAGGAAAAACAGCACAGCGAAGCTTACCCCGAACACTCTGACCGCACTTGCGGCTGCGATGATAAGCACTATCCCCGTATCGGAAAAAAGGTATTCTCTGTTCTGCCCGAGCGACATGAACACCAATAAGAACAGCATGGCGTTGATCACGATCACTCTCGCATTCCTGCTGATCTTCACCTTCTTAAGCGGTACGGAGGCCGCCATCGGCACCGCGACGAACAATATCACATACGAAAATATCTTGAGGACGCTGACCGACTCCCCTATCAGGACGCGCGTTATCAGCGGTGTCAATATCAAAGCTATCAGGTATATCGCTGCTACAGAGAGGACGCACATCGTTGTGTTCCCTTTGGAGAAGAACGATACCATGACCACGGATACGGCGCATGGAACGGCCGCAAGCATGACCCATCCTTTCCATATTTCCGGGTAGTCGGCCATGAAAAAGGATCCCATGAGAAGCGCAGTCACCGTTGAGATGCCGAAGCATGCGATAACTGAGTATATTATTGGTTTTTTGCTCTCTTTGAGCGTTTTCGCACTGAAAGACATCCCATCCATTGACAGCGTCATCTGAATGATCAGGACGAAGACTATCAGCGTCGATGAAATATCTCCGATAGGTCCTATAAGAATGGCGCAGACGATGCCCAGCACTATCCAGACACCGACGTTGGACAGAGTGCTCATCATTGCCATGACACTTCTTTATCAGCAGTCAATATTTAGAGTTTGCATTTTTCTGCCGCACATAAAAAGTATTCTTTCTTCATTTTCGGACAATTCGGAGATCTCCCCATGCCAGGCTTATATGGACGATCCGACGTTTGGAGAATGCCGTTGGATGGGAAGCCCGGGTTCGGTGCCTTCCACACAAGGCGGCAAACCCCGGACCATCTGGCAGGAGGTGTTGTAATGACAGCCGAAATGCAATACGGCCACATCACGGTTCGTATTCGGATTGGTGACGTGACCATTGCGGTCACGGTCAAACATCCTTAAAAGGACCGAAACCTTTTCGTCCGGTACACGTTAAGGACCCGGTCCCATCAGGACCGACACTCCTCTGCCTTCACGATAATCAAGATACGCCAATAAATATTCTGTTGTCAGCCGTTCATCTTTTTGAGAAGAATTCGACCGCATCCTTCACCGGATCCTTTGAAGGAACGGCTTCCAGCTGTCTCTTGTACTCGGATACTCTGGAATCGAGGATCACGGCCATCCCGTAGTCGGTCTCGTTCCTGATCATCCTGCCGATAGCCTGCCTTATCTTTCTTATTGCGGGGACCTCGCTCGTGAACTTCCATCCGGTCCCGGGACCGTACCTCGCGTCGAACATCTCCGACATCGCTTTCTGTTCAAGGGACGGGGGCGGGAAAGGTATCCCCACTATGATGGAAAAACACAGTTCTTCGCCCGGGAAGTCCATCCCTTCCGCGATGGAACCCCCCATCACACAGAAGAACACGCCACCGGTGCCTTTTCTGAATGCATCCAACGCTCTCATCGTCCTTTTTTGCTGGCCCGATTCTTCCCAGAACAGAGTTCTGCCGATGTCCCGTTCTAAGGAAGGGCGCATCTCTTTCATCATTTTGTATGAAGAGAATAGCACCAGAGTGTTCCTGTCGACAGCGTTGCAGAGCTCCGCGATCCTTTTCTCGATACGCGCGATCATGACCGGGTCTCTCTTATCGAATTTGGTGGTCACATCCTCCGCATACACAACGGGTCTGTTCTCCTTTGGGAAGGGGGAAGGGAACGTTCTTGCGACAGTGGTCCTGGGAAGTCCCATTATCTTGTAATACTGTTCAAGCGGCTGAAGGGTGCCTGACATGTGGACAGCCCCCTTCTGCTCCTGCATGAAAGCCACTATGTCCGATGGGTCTATGCATGCGGCAAAAAGATACTCTCCGTTCTCGGATGTCTTCACAGACCTCACATACCTGTCGTTATTAGACGTTACCCAATCTTTCAGGGCCACACCGAGGGTGTATATCTCGGAGATGGAAAAATCTCCTTTTTCCGCCAGTGCGTCCATGCGTCTTTCGCCTATGCCGATCATGTCCTCTATCAGGACGTTCAGATCATTCCTGGTGAATCCGAAACGCTTGGTCATCATGTTCTCTATCGCGTCCTTCCCGAGCCTGAATTCCGTTTTTCCGAATGGGATATTATCGGTCGCAAGCTGCCTGAGGGCCGCCTTGAGGTATCTTATTATATCCTCCGTCTTCACACCATTCAATACCTCGGCCGTCTTCGTGACGGTGCACTCCTCGGCGGCGGCCTCGATCATCTTCGATGTTATGGAGAAGCTCTCCTGCTCCCTTGCCGCATCTATGATGTTATGCGCCTCATCCACGATCAACAACAGCTGGACGTCCTCGCCTCCCAGATTGGCAATGAAATTGGTCCGGATGTCCTCCGACAGTATATGGACGTAGGGCGCGACAACAACATCCATCTCTTTCATCAGGATCTTCTTCATCTCGTACGGGCAGACCCCCGACCTCTCACAGTGGGCATCCAACTCCGCCGAGGTAGGGAATTCCCTCTGACAGTACCCCATGGTGCTGCCGATCTCCGATCTGGTCCTTTCGAAGAATCTGCAGCCCCCTCTGCTGCCGTTTGTGCTCTTTTTCTTCCTCTCGTCGCACATCAGGGACAGAACGTTCGGGGGCAGTGCATCCATGTTCTCTCCCGCAAAAAGAGGGCAGGATTTGTTCCTCCCCGTGATCGTTATTCCGGACACTTGCTTTATAGATGATACCGCTTTCAGTTCTTTCATCACCTGGTCGGACTGAGAGATGGTCCTCGTTAAGTATACGATCTTCTT
>WRKC01000052.1 GCA_009778275.1 Methanomassiliicoccaceae archaeon | reverse complement strand
AGGTTCATAGAGAGCGAAGTATCGATATATTCAATGAAAAGAGGGTCACAGATGTCGGTCAAGGCCGCGGCAACACTTGTAAGCAATGTGATGCGCAACGGCTTCTACCTCGGATTGATCGTCGGAGGCCATGATTCGACAGGCGGCCATGTGTTCAGCGTCGACGGCGCCGGAGGGTATATCGAGGATGATTTCATATCGATCGGCTCCGGGTCCACATTTGCGATGGGATCCTTGGAAGCTACCTACAAAAAGAACATGTCGAAGAAAGAGGCGATAGATGCTGCCATCACGGCGTTGAACTCTTCAAGGAGGAGGGACAGCGCATCCGGCGACGGCATGCTGATATCTTTCATCGGGCCGAAAGGCTATGAGGAGATACCCCAGGAACAGATCAAATCAAGGTGCGAAGAACTCGGATTCGTCTATCCGAACTAAGCCCTTTTTTCAAACACCCTTTAACATTATTTAAGCAGGATTTCATATGAACCCCGACAAAATATTCGAAAGTCTCAGGGAAGAAGTGAAGAAGCTCACGCCGTCCGATATGAATGTGTCAGCGATAGAGTTCGAAGGTTCGGTCATTATCATTTACACGAAAGAATACGATAAATTCTCCGGCAGCGACGAGATACCGAAAGCAATGGCCCAGAGCCTGAGAAGGAGGGTCGACATAAGACCTGACCCGTCCACCCTCGGCAACATCGAAGAAGTGAGAACAAAAATGCTTTCGATGATACCCGAGTCGGCAGAGGTCTTCGACATCAATTTCCTCGAAGAAACGGGAGAGGCGATAATCGAAGCGATAAACCCCAACGAAGTGCTGGGCAAAGAAGGCCAACTACTGTCCGACATAAAAAAAGAGTCCGGATGGAATGTGAAGGTCATGAGAGCGCCGCCGATACCGTCAAAGACGGTGTCAGACGTAAGGGGTTACATCAGGGCATATCAGGACGACAGGCACAAGATGCTGAAATCCGTTGCGAGGAATCTCGTAAGGCAGACTATTGAAGGAGAACAATGGGTGAGGATGACCACTTTGGGAGGATTCAGGCAGGTGGGCAGGTCCGCTACCCTTCTCACAACAAGGGAAAGCAGGATCCTGATTGACTGCGGGCTCGACCCAGGCAGCGATGCAACCCCATATTTTGCGATACCTGAAGCACAGCCCCTCAACGAGATCGATGCGGTCGTCGTAACGCACGCACACCTCGACCACTGCGGCACCCTTCCGGCACTCTTCAAATACGGCTACGAAGGGCCGGTGTACTGCACCCCGCCGACAAGGGACCTGATGGCGTTGCTTCAGTTGGACAACATAAAACTTGGATTCGGGGAGGCGAAGAAGCAGCTCTACGAGGCGCAGCACGTCCGCAAGGAGATAATGCACACGATCACCCTCAAATACAACGAGACGACCGATATCTCCCCCGATGTCAGACTTACATTCCATAATGCGGGGCACATTCTCGGGTCGGCCATAGCGCACTTCCACATCGGGGACGGCCTTCATAACGTCGCCTTTTCCGGAGATACGAAGTATGAGAAGACCTGGCTCTTCAATCCTGCCAACAACAGGTTCCCTAGACTGGAGACGTTGGTCATCGAGTCCACATACGGCGGACATAACGATGTCCAGCCGTCAAGGGTGGACGCTTCCGAGGAAATGAGAGGGATACTCCAGCGCGCCGCGGAACTGCACGGAAAGGTGTTGATTCCAGTATTCGCCGTCGGAAGGTCCCAGGAAGTGATGCTGGTCATCGAGGAGCTGATGCGTACCGGCAAGATCCCGACCACCAATGTCTACCTTGACGGGATGATCTGGGAAGCGACCGCTATCCACACCGCATACCCGGAATATCTGAACAGCCAGCTGAGGACGCAGATATTCCAGCAGAATGAGAATCCGTTCCTGTCCCCCGTCTTCAAGAGGGTGGAGACCGCCGACATGAGAGAGGAGATATGCCATTCGCCCGACCCCTGTATCGTCCTCGCGACGAGCGGAATGATGTCAGGCGGCCCCGTCATGGAATATTTCAGAGAGTGGGCGGACGACCCCAAGAACACGCTGGTATTCGTAGGATACCAGTCCGAGGGAAGCATAGGCCGCACCATTCAGAGAGGCCGCCGTGATATAACGCTCAACAATAAAGGGAAGCCGATCACTCTGAACATAGAGATGAACCGCGTGACGGTCGACGGGTTCTCGGGCCATTCCGACCGCAAGCAGCTGATGAAATATATCGCATCGCTCGAGCCGAGGCCGGACAGGATAATAATAGGCCACGGAGAGGACAGGAAGTGTACAGATCTGGCATCTTCGATATATAAGAAATTCAATATTGAGACAAAAGCCCCTCTTAACCTAGAGACAATCAGGCTGAGGTGATCGGCTGAGATCCGTGGTCGCTATCACCGGCGCATCGGGAAGCATATACGGGATACGCCTTCTTCAGGAACTTCCCGGAGAGAAGATACTCGTGATGTCAAAGATAGCCAAGATGATAATCCCTCGGGAGACCGGAATGTCGGTGGAAGAGGTGGAAGCGCTTGCCGACAAGGTCTTCGACGACGGCGATCTTTTCGCATCCATATCCTCCGGATCTTTCGGGTATGATTGTATGTTCGTCGCGCCATGCAGCGAATCTTCCGTGGCGAAGTTCGCATCCGGGATATCGGATACCCTTATTTCCCGCGCGGTGGCGGTCTGCATCAAAGAAGGAAGGAAGGTAATTCTCGTTGTAAGGGAGACGCCGAAAAGCGCCATCATGCTTGAGAATGAACTGAAACTTGCCAGAAGCGGCGCCGTGATCATGGATGCCAACCCCGGATTCTATTCCGAACCGAGGTCCGTTGACGACATCATCAACTTTGTCGTGGGGAAATGTTTGGACAGGGCCGGCGTCGACCACTCTCTGTACAAGAAATGGGAATGAATCATTCAAAAAAGATGGCGGGTCTTCCCGGCACTGCGGCCTTTGATTTGTTCTGAGGGTCATAGGCCTTTGCGTCATCTGATGATAGTATCTCGACCTCTGCATCAAGCTCCGCACTCAGGAAACCCTTTGCCGAGACCAGGAGAGAATATTCATCCGTACCAACGAGATCCCTCTTTGAATCCGAAGACGGCCGCATCAGGTCTGTGACCGCCTTTTTAACGAACTCCGACACCGCTTTTCCGTTCCTTCGAAGGTTCTCGTCAGCCATGCATCTTTTCGTCAGCGAGGGGATGTCCAAAGTATCGGAGTCCATCATTTCCAGCCCCATCCTCATGACATCGGTCTTCCATGACTGCGCAGTGTACAGGAATATCTTCTTTGGGTCCGCCGAGGTCACTTTTTTGATCTGGGCGATATCCGACATAACGCCTCTTATGAAATCTTCGCGATACTCCGCCGAGCTGGATGTCCCGCCGGCGTCAGACAGCTGCGTTGATGACACCAGTCCGTCGAATCCGGCCATGCTCCACATTTCCTCGGCGATGTGGGGGGTGATCGGCGCCATGAACGGGATCCAGATCCTCAGCGCTTCTCTGATGGTATCTTTGTTGTTCCCACCTCTTCTGCCGTACCATTTGATGTCGTTGAACATTTCAAAGTAGACGGCGGTCGCCAGCTGTCTGAGGTCGTATCTTTCCATCGCTGTCCTCATCGCCGCCGTGTGGCCGTTGAACCTCGATATCAGCCAGCTGTCGATCTCCTTCTTTTCGCCGCCCGAGGATGCGAGGATCTCTTCGACCGCGCCCATGATCCTGTCAAGTCTCTGGCGGTAGGTCATCACGCTTTCCTCGCTCCACTCCACATCAACGAACATCGACGCGACGTGGGAGTAATACAGACGCAGAGCGTCAACGCCGAATTCCTCAACTGCCCCCGGGATCGGCTGCGCCCCCCCTTTCGACTTTGAGATCTTATTCTTTTTTCCTGTGATATACCAATTCACGAGGATCCCTCTCGGTTGCATATCATCAGGGAGTATCGCACGGTGGTTGAACAGGAACGCTGGGAAATGCACTGTCATGTGCTCTTTGCCGCCAAGGTTCACGTCCAGAGGATACCAGTATAGTATGTCGTCACGTATCTCCTTAAGGATGTCTGCGGGAACGCCCGTGGAATCGGACACTTTCTTAACATCCCCTTTGCCGAGAACAACATGATCGAAGAATTCCTCCGTCATGTTCTCAGGAGATATCCGTCCGTCGTTCGCATAGATCGAAACTATGTAATACAAGGGATACAGAGTGGAGTCGGATATGGCTTCGATGATCCATTTCTCGTCGAAGGGGAACCTTGTTCCGAGCCAGTTGCCCTGCCTTACGCAGGCGCGCTCCCTGAACCACCTCAGCGTCGTGTGCACGTTCTCGTTGAATTCGGGAGGGTATATCTCCATCCCGCGGCAGTTATCGCTCGTTCTTTCGGTAAGCTCCTCATTCCCGTAATCGATGAACCACTGGTCATCTATCCTTTTCACTCTGACTGGCATGCCGCATCTGCACACCACCTCTTCGTTAAGGTCGTGGAAGACCTCCGCTTCCCCGGAATCGAGCATCGCCTGTTTCATTTTATTTTTGGCCTCTTCCACCCTCATTCCGGAATATGGTCCGCAGATATCCTTCATGCGGCCCATGTGGTAGCCGTCCTTGTACACCTGTTTTTTGGCATCCTCAAGCTTCGGATCTCCGGGCTGGGTTATGCCCATCTCCATTATTGCGTCATAGGCGGGGAATTCCCCGTATCCTTCGATGGATATGATCGAGACGGGAACAACAGATTCAATAAGAGAGACGGGAAGACCGTATCTTTTTGCAATTGCGGGATCCCTCTTCAGAGCCTCCAGGGATATCCAGTCATCGGGGGCATCCGACGGGACGGATGTTACCAATCCGCTCCCGACATTGGGGTCGGAGAACGATGCAGGCAGGACAGGAACATTTCTATGTATCATCGGCGCCTCGCACATCCAACCGATCATGTCCTTTCCGGCGACGGGGGAAAGTATCGTTACGCCGTCCATCTGCAGCTGAAGTTTTTCTGCCGCCTCTTTGGAAACTATCCACGTCTCGTTCCCCTTTTTTATCCTGGTATATTCGACATCGGGATTCACCCAAAAACACACCTGCCCGTATACCGTCTCCGGTCTCAGGGTGGCGGCAATAAGATATTCATCGCCGCGTTTGAATTTCAAAAGGGTATATTCCTGGACCTCCGCACTGCCTCCTTTGGAAATATCGGTTTCGGAAGCGTCGATCGCGACCGGCCCGTGCACAGGACACGCAGGGGAATAGTATGGTTTCTGTATCAGCAGGCTGTGTTCGTTCAGTTTCATGAACTGCCACCTGATGAACTTTTTGTAATCGGGATATATGGTGCAGGTGAACCTCCTCCAATCCGCGAGGAACCCGAATCTTTTCCAGTAATCGTTCATGTATACAGTATTGAAGTATTCGACAGCCTTCAAAGGGTCCTTAAGATCATCCAGCTTCTCTTCGGGGCAGCCGTTCCTTGTAAGGTAATCCATGAAGTCGGAGTCTTTGTTAGCTACCCTGGAGGCAAGAGTGATCGCACCGTTGCCGGTCGCGTGCGTTCCAACGGGGAACATGACGTTGTGCCCCGTCATTCGTTTGTATCTGCCGATGGCGTCGGTGTAGGTGTATCCTCTGAGATGTCCGACGTGAAGGAAACCGGTGACACCGGGATACGCAAAGATTATCATGAATTTTGGTTTGGAAGGATCTCTTTCGGCGCGGTCAAGTCCCTTTTCGGACCACGCTGCTTGCCATTTCCTTTCCATTTCGCTGTAACCAGACATCTGAACCCTCGGCGGTTGCTTACGCTCTAATATATCCTTTTATTAAATAATATTCCATCTTGTGCCATCGACCCGCATTGTGAAACTTCACGATCATAACTTATCGAAGAGTTCGTGGGGTGACCGCACTGTGCAGCATATGAGATCATGGTTTTATTTCATACAAAACAACACATTACACTCTTGAAAATCCCGCATGCAGCGATTCCGTAATACAAAAAGAAATAGAGTTGCAGATTATCGTTATTATGAAATGCGAATCGAAACGAAAGGAATCTTTTTATTCTAAAACCCCTTTATTATTCTCACTAGTATCTAAGATTATTAGAAAATGATCTTAAATGCTGAGAAATTGTGTTACGGTTTGTAACAGTTTTGTGATACCATTAAATACCATGAATGTTATAATGATTGATGCAAGCGCAGAAGGATGGGTCTGCGCTCAAAGGTGATGAAATGGGAGAAAAGGAAATACTGTTCTCGATCAGGATGGGAAATGAAGACATCCAAATAATGGAAGACTTCATGGCTGAGAGAGGACTCGATAACCGCTCACGCTTCATCAGGGACGCTGTCGCCGGGTACATAAGTTCGCAAAGGGCCGTGTCTGGCGGTGCGGGAATAAGCGGGTTCTTCGTCCGCTTTAAAGAGGTACAGATGGAAGCCCTCAGGTTGATGGTGGAAGATGGGACCGCCTACGACGAAGAGGAATACATCAGAAAATGCGTAATGGAGAAGCTTGTGTCGCCGGAAACCGAAGCGGATTCAGCCGACCGTGCTTTCAAGACAGCGCAGATGGCCTCGAAAATGAAATGAAGAAAAACGGATGGGAAAAAA
>WRKC01000051.1 GCA_009778275.1 Methanomassiliicoccaceae archaeon | reverse complement strand
CTGGCGGGGGGTTTGGGTAGATTGTCTACCTTGCCGTCATCAACGGTACAGCTGCTGGGCGCCGAAAAAGCCATGTTCAGGCACCTCAGATCCGGCAAACGCCCCCCTAAACACGGGGTGATATATCAGCATCCGGACGTGCACAGGTCGCCCTATTGGCAGAGAGGGAAGATTGCCAGGGCCCTTGCGGGGAAGGTGCTGATCGCCGCGAAGATCGATGCGAACAAAGGGGAGTTCAGAGGGGATGCCTTGAAAGAAGATTTCGAAACGCGGGTCGAGGACATCCGTAAGCGCTATCCAGAAGCCCCGAAGAAAAAACAGAGCCAGGGCGCATCCGGGAAGAAACGGGCCAATAAGTCCAGACGGTGAACTCCCTTTCAAAATACGTTTAAATATTTAAGAAAGGATAGGGAATTCCAGTAAAATGCTGTCATCGTCCGATGTATCGCAGCCGGTCCGAAATCCCTAAGGAGGCCGGACTACCGGCCGACGGCATTAGGAAGGTTAAAACATGTGGGAAATGAAAGAGATCAGAGAGCTGAAGGTCGGAAGGTATGTCAACATTGATGAGTCCCCTTGCAAGATCATATCTATAAGCACGTCGAAGCCGGGAAAACACGGGTCTGCGAAGGCCAACATCGAAGCCGCGGACATTTTCACGGGTGCAAAGAAATCCATCAACGCCCCGGTGAGCACAAAGGTACAGGTCCCTCAGATAGACAAGAGAAAGGGGCAGATATTATCGATACAGGGCAAAGAGGTCCAGATAATGGACCTAGAGACGTTCGAGAACTTCTCCATGGCCATCAACGACGACCACGAGAGCGTCATCGTAGAAGGCGGGGAGATAATGTACATCGTCGCCATGGGCCGAAACAAACTCCTGTAAGGTGACACCCGTGCCGTATGGGATCTCCTATGCCGGCGCGGAGTCGGATTACGACTCCGCCGACGCATTCATTCTGGGTATCCCATATGACCGAACGTCGAGCTTCAAATCCGGAGCCGCGGAGGCGCCTTTCTTCATAAGGAAAGCGTCGTACAATTTTGAGGAGATACATTTCGAACACGGCCTTGATATACCCAAATTGAATTTATTCGACCAAGGGAACTGCGAAAGCCCTTTTTTCCCAGAAGATATGATGGAAGAAGTGAAATTCTTCATGGCCCCGGCAATAAAGGATAAAAAATTCACTATCGCGATCGGCGGAGAACACTCAGTGAACATCCCTATAATACAATGTTTCAAAAAAGGCGATGTCTCCCTGATAACCATAGACGCCCACCTGGATTCCAGGGACGATTATCTCGGGACCCCGTACAGCCACGCCTGCGTCACGAGACGCGCCGCGGAACATCTGGGTATCGAGAATGTCTTCTCGCTTGGGGTCAGATCTGTCTCCAGAGAAGAATTGGAAAGGGATGACGTGATCCCCCACATAACATCTTTTGAGATCAAAGAAAAAGGAATGGAGTGGGCAGTGAAGAAGGCATTGGAGAGCGTCAGGAACGAATGCGTTTATCTTTCTCTTGACATAGACGGCATAGACCCCGCCTTTGCGCCCGGCACGGGCACGCCCGAGCCTTTCGGCCTTGATCCAGTAGATGTGAAAAAGGCCATCGGCCTCATCGGGGGAAGGCTGGCAGGTTTCGATGTGACCGAGGTGTGCCCTCCTGCGGACCCGTCGGGGATCACATCGATACTCGCGGCGAGATTCATCAACGAGGTCATTGCCGTCCGCTCAAAGCATCTCGGCTGAAGCCTTACTTCTTCCGCTTTTTTCACGAACGGTTCATAACCTGGCAGCAAGCATTATCGATATCGTGTCCGCGCACGCTTTGCAGGTGTCCGCCGCCATCTCTATCGTGAATATGAGCTCCCTGATCAGCATGACCGCCCGCGGGTCCATCGGGGACAGATGAACATGCTTTATGCACGTGAAATACATCCCGTCGATTATTTTCTCCTGATCATAAACGGCCTCTATGTTCCTGTTGGTCTCCGTGGATACGCTGTCCATGTTCTCCACGATCTTCACCAGATACTTGACCGCCGGTATGAGTTCGGAGGACATCTTCTCGATCTCCTGCCATATGTACTCCGGAACGAGCGCGTTGGTCTCCTTCAGGAGCTGAATGTGAATGGCACCCTCCTTTGCCCAGTTCGCGATCTGGTCCATTTTTCTTATGAAGTGGATCAGATCCTCCCTTTCCTGGACGCTCAGCTCCCCTCCAGACACGTCCGCACAGAGCTTGTCCTCGATCCTGTCCGCTTCTCTCTCCGATAACATCAATCTCTCTATGCACTTCATCGCGCTGACCTGATCGCCTTTGCTCATCGCGACCAGCGCAAGGTTAAGTTCCGTGACGGCGTCCTGAACAACCAGGCCGTGACTTCTCGATCCCACTCTGACGGTTTCTTCTTTCCTCTTGGAAAACCATACCAACATCCCTTTCTTCTCACTCAAGCTTAATCGCCTCCTCTAATCCCTCTGTCGGTCTTGAAAAGACCTTCGTCGCCCTTTTATTGAATACGAGGTACACCTTTTCGCCGACCTGCGGCACCTCGTCGTTCGATGACACGTTATAATCAATGTAGTCGCTGGTCTCCGCCAGCGTCCTTATTCTCCAATAGACTCCCATGAAAACTGCCCCGATCACCTCTGCCCTGATGCCGTCGCTCGCCGTATACACGTGCTCCGGGCGGACCGAAATGACCACCGGGTCCCCTTTCTCAAAATCCGATTTGGCCGCTCTTACGGTGGGGCCGCCCCTGAGCTTCACCACTGTCCTCCCGGTCTTGGTCTTGCCGGATACGGTGCACTCCATGAGATTGGTCTCGCCGATGAAATATGCGGCGAATATCGATTTGGGGTTCCTGTATAAATCAAGGGGGGTACCAACCTCGTGGATGCCTCCCGCCCTCATCAATATGATCCGGTCCGACACGGCCATCGCTTCCTCCTGATCATGGGTCACATGGAGGACTGTTATCCCAAGTTTCTTTACTAATCTTCTGATCTCGTATCTTAATTCCACACGGACACGGGCGTCCAGTGCGGACAGGGGCTCGTCGAGCATGAGCATCTTCGACCCTGATGCAAGTGCTCTTGCCAGCGCCACTTTCTGCTGCTCTCCGCCCGAAAGCTCGGACGGGAACATCCCCGCGCGGTCGAACATCTTCACCAGTTCCAGATGGCCTTTCGCTATCTCATCGACCTCTTCGGCGGGCAGGTCCTTGACCCTCGGGCTGTATCCGACGTTGTCCTTGATCGTCATGTTCGGGAACAGCGCTATGTTCTGGAAAACGTACCCGGTGTCCCTGTCCTCCATCGGGATGTCCGTGACATCCTCCCCATCGACGAACACCTTCCCTTCGGTGGGCTTCCATATCCCGGATATCACTTTTATCAGTGTGGTCTTTCCGCATCCGGACGGTCCCAGGACCGTCAGGTATTCGCCCTTCGATATGGAGAGGTTGATGTTCCTCACTGCATAGAAATCCCCGAACTTCATTGAGATGTTCTCGAGTTTTATCTTCATTAGTCCAACCTCAGTTCTTCTTCTATGCCTTCCGGCGGTATCTCGAACACGCTTGCCTTTTCCGGGACCCAGGTGATCATCACTTCGTCCCCCGCCTTGTAATCGTCATACTTCCTGTTGGGAAGCTTTGATGATACCAGCCCTATGCCCTCTGCGTCCGCCTCTATCGTTATTGTCGCTCCTTCGTACAGGACCCTTTCGACCCTTCCTTTGAAGAATCCATTCGGCTGCTCCGGCTCCGGCTTCTCTGCGGTCGGCACCGGGATCGGGAGCATCCTTGTGGACCCGATCTTTATTGCAACGGCCACATCCGTGCCCTCTGGCATATTCGTTATACGTGCTTTTATGACCGCGCCGATATCCGTCTCTATCTCAGAACATGTTTCGCACACTGAACGTATCTTTCCCAGGAATATGTTGGATCTTCCGACGAAGTTCGCCACGAACGGCGTCGCCGGGTCCTGGAAGACCTCCATCGGGGTGCCTATCTGCACTATCTTCCCTTTCCTGATGATGGCGATGCGGTCGGCCATCTCGAGAGCCTCATCCTGGTCATGCGTGACATGTATCGCAGTGAGGCCCATCTCCTTTACCAAGGACCTCAGTTCCTTCCTTAGTTCCAGCCTCAGTCTTGCATCGAGCGCCCTTAGGGGCTCGTCCAGAAGCAGGATGTCCGAGTTGGATGCAAGAGCCCTCGCAAGGGCGGTCCTCTGCTGCTGCCCCCCGCTCAATTCAATAGGATAAGCGCTGACCTTATTCTCCATGTGAACCATTTTTATCATGCTTTTGACAAGCTGCTTCGCGGACTCTTCTTCCCACTCTTTGATCTCCGGAGAGAACATCACATTCTCATACACTGTCTTCGGAGGGAACAGAGAATATACCTGAGACAGCATGGCCGCCTTTCTTTCGCTCACCGGCATATTTGTCACGTCGACCCCGTTGAAAGATATCTTTCCTTTATCGGGTTTCGTGAGTCCGCATATCATCCTTAGGCAGGTGGTCTTCCCGGACCCCGTAGGCCCCAGCACGCATAGGTATTCCCCGTCGTTCACCTTGATCGACAGCCCGTTTGCCGCCATGCATCCGCCGTAGTCCTTATACAGCCCGTCCAAGACTATCTCAGGCACGGTTGCCACCTCTGTTTACCAAGATCCTTACGGCGAACATGAGCACGAAGCATATCGCGATCAGAATTATCGAGCAGAAGGCCGCTTCGGTGTAATTATGGAGCTTTATCAGATCCATGATGTATACCGGCACCGTTTTTATGGAATCGCTTATCGCAATGGTCGCACCGGTCTCCCCCAAGCTTCTTGTGAAAGCGAGTATCGCCCCTGCGACTATTGAGGATTTGATTATCGGCATCAGCACTTTGGAGAATGCCTGGAACGGCTTTGCCCCGAGCGTGATCGCAACCTCTTCGTAGGATGCATCCACTTCCTCGACCGCGCCGGCGATGTTCCTTACCACAAGGGGGAAAGTGAACGCTATATGGCCAAAAATGACCATCATCAGACTCAGCGACCCTCCGGCATATATGCTGCCCCAGAACAGTGCCAGCGAGAAGCCGAGTGCGGTCGTGGGAATGATCAGCGGCACATTGACCAAACTGTCCAATATCTTGCCTAATTTCGTATTTCTTTTCCTTGCGATGTATAGAGCGATCGGCGTCCCGAATATTATGTTGAAAGCGACCGCGATCCCCGCGATCAAGAAGGATATGCCTGTCGCAGACAATAGCGCGCCGTAATCAATGTCCGCCATCGGCTGCGTCAGAAAAGTGAAGATGTAGAATGTCGGCAAAAGCACCATCAGGACAAGGAATGCTATCGAGAACACATCTTTGAGCTTCGGCACCGCCCCTCTGCTTACCTTCCTTCCCAACTGAGGCCATACTTTCTTTACCGGTATCTTAAATCTCATGATCAATACTTTGACCACTACCAGCAAAAGAAGTGCCAAAATTATCATCAGCACGCTTATCAGTATCATAGGGCCCATTGCGACATCAGCGCCGTATTCCGCCTTCATGTAAGCTATGAAAGTAGGCCCGGTAAAGAAGGTGGAATCGACACCCATCATCTGGAGGGCGATGAAGGTGCCTCCCGTTTCCGAGAGGGATCTGGCAAAGCAGAGGATCGTTCCTGTTACCAGACCGGCGCGGAACAGAGGGAGGGTTATCGTCCTTACCGCAGTGAGCCTGGATGCGGACAGGGTCATCGCGGCCGTTTCATAATTGGGTTCGATCTGCTCCAGGATGGCGGACAGCGATCTTACCATATACGGGTATGTGAAAATGATGTGCAGAAGGATCAGCATGATATAGGGTGAAACGACCACACCCAGCCCGGGTATGCTTATGCCGTCGGGGATCCCCCAGAACATGACGATGGATATGCCGACAACCGCTGTCGGAAATGCCAGAGGCATATCCATAAGCGTATCCAGGATCCTTTTTCCTTTGAAGGGTTTCCTTACAAAGATCCATGCCATGGGGATGCCGACAAGGATGTCGATTATCGTCACCAATCCGGCGATGCTGAAAGAATTCCAAATGGCCCCTTCGATCGTGGACATCATCACCGGGTCTTTGAAGACCTCATGGACGATGCCCCACTCGGTGAACATCTTGAGAACAACGAAAACAGATGGGATTATTATGAAAATAACGAATATTAAACAGACGAGGGAGAACCACGCCTTCCTTGACCTTTCATTATTGGAGATGTCGTTTATCCATTTAAGCAGGGACATGAGGGAGTACCTTCCTCGATATGCTGCCGAGCCGCATATTGTTCAAAGGATGGAGATGCTCACAACATTGTTACCGCGGAGAACAACCGTACCCAGGCGCCTCTCCTCCTCACCCGCAGCGTTGTTCACGATGGTCTCATCCAGCACCATGTTCATGTACTCGTCGAAACCAGTGAATTTGCCTTCCATTATCCTCCCGTCCTTGAGAAGAAGTGAGACGCGTTTGTCCAACGATTTTTCCAGCAGCGTTTGCGGCAATACCATATTATCAGTGTGCCCATGGGATGTTTGATTAAAAGCTTTTTCCCGA
>WRKC01000050.1 GCA_009778275.1 Methanomassiliicoccaceae archaeon | reverse complement strand
GGGCCTGTAGCTCAGCTAGGTAGAGCATCTGACTTTTAATCAGGTGGTCAGGGGTTCGAATCCCTTCAGGCCCGCTGAGAGTCTTCATGAGCGATCAGCCGCAGATCAAGTATGAGGAAAGGAATGACAAAAAGCGAATTTCTTAAATGGGGGTCCCGCTGACCGGGAGCGGGGTAATTAGTGGCAGGTGGATAGATTTGGCAGCAGACAATATTTCATTTAATGTACTCAAGCACGACCTTGTACCAGAGCATCATCTTTTATCGGAGGAAGAAGCGGAGGAGGTCCTCTCCGCAATGGGGATGACGTATGACCAGCTTCCGAAGATAAGGAACACTGACGCGGGCATAAGAGTGCTGGAGAGCATACACGGGCCTATTACGGAAGGGCGCATCGTCAGGATAGTAAGGAAAAGTGAGACAGCGCAGGATTTTGTGGCCTACAGGCTTGTGACGAGGGGGTGACCGTTTGAGAGATCTCGTCAAGTTATATTTCGCTGAGAAGAACATCGTGAACCACCATATCGCATCTTTCGACGACTTCCTTGCCGCAGCGGGGAACCCGAACAGCAGGATGCAGAAGATCGTCGACGATATCAGGGTGCCTACGGACGACGCAGAGCGCGGCGTCATAAAACTGGACCCGGAACGCACGGGCGGTAAGGACATAGAAATCAGGATAGGGAGGAAAAGGAACGAGGACGGCGATGTCGACCCCCAAGCAAAGCCCACGATCCGGATAGATCAGCCCAAGGTCATGGAGGCGAACGGCTACAGCCACGAACTTACGCCCATGGAGGCCAGGCTCAGGAACCTCAACTACCTCTCTCCGGTCTATGTAAGGTTCGAGGTGTATGAGGACGGCGTTGAGAAAGAAATACCCGAGAATGACAGATGGGTGCATGTCGGCGACCTGCCGATGATGGTCAAGTCCAGCGGATGCAACCTGAACCACCATGTACTTGAGTTCAACATGGACCGCAAGCTCTCAGAGGAGGAATACCTCGAGGAACTTGTAAAACAGAAAGAAGACCCCAGGGAGCCCGGCGGATACTTCATCATCGGAGGCACCGAGAGGGTGCTGATCACGCTTGAGGACCTTGCACCGAACAGGGTGATGGTCGAATACAATGAGAAATACGGGTCCTCGGTGGAGATCGCAAAGGTGTTCTCCCAAAAGGACGGTTACCGCGCCCTGACGCTGGTGGAAAAGAAGAAAGACGGGATGGTCCAGGTATCCGTTCCCGTAGCGTCCGGCTCGATACCTCTCGTGGCGCTTATGAAAGCGCTCGGAATGGAATCGGATGCCGAGATATACGATACGATCGTGTCCGACGAGGCAATGGCCAACATAGTCTACGCGAACATAGAGAACTCGCTTGATAAGAAAGGCTACCCCCCGAACGGATACCACACCAAAGAGGATGCCATACTGTTCCTGGAGAGGAACTTCGCCGCAGGGCAGGCAAAAGAATACAGGACCAAAAAGGTCGAGAGCATATTGGACCGTTCGCTTCTCCCGCATCTCGGGGACACCGAGGCGGACCGCATGAAGAAAGCGATATTCCTCGGGCGCATCGCCCGCTCCGTCCTTGAGCTGTCGCTCAAAAAGAGGAAAGAGGACGACAAGGACCACTACGCCAACAAGAGACTGAAACTCTCGGGGGATCTGATGGAGGACCTGTTCAGAACAAGTTTCAGCAGTCTCATGAAGGATCTGAAATACCAGCTGGAAAGGAACTGGGGAAGAAAGAAGAGCGAACTCAACATCTCATCTTCGATAAGGCCGGACCTGCTGACCCACAAGCTTCTTCACGCTCTCGCGACAGGCAACTGGGTCGGCGGCCGCGCCGGTGTATCGCAGCTTCTCGACAGAACATCAAACATGTCGGCAATGTCCCACCTCAGAAGGGTGACATCATCCCTTACGAGAAGCCAGCCCCACTTCGAGGCCCGTGACCTTCACCCCACACAGTGGGGAAGGCTTTGTCCGTCGGAGACCCCGGAAGGACAGAACTGCGGCCTCGTTAAGAACGTGGCGCTGATCATCGACGTCTCCGAAGGATGTCCCGAGTCGTATATGAAATGGAAACTGAAAGAGCTCGGCCTGGGGTCCGTCAAGGAAGAGGGAACGAGGGTCTACATCAACGGAGACCTGGTCGGGACCCACAGGGACGCCGAGAAGCTCGTATCGGAGATAAGGGACCAGAGGAGATACGGCATCCTTCAATCCAACTGCATAAATGTCCGGCACGACGAAGATATGAAAGAGGTCATAATCAACTGTGACGAGGGCCGTCTCAGACGCCCCCTCCTCATCCTGAAGGATGGAAGGACGACGATCACCAGGAAACATATCGAGGGGATACGCGACGGCAAAGTCACATGGAACAACCTTTTCAACGAGGGCATAATCGAATGGATAGACGCTGAGGAAGAGGAGGATGCGCTTGTCCTCGTGGACGCATACGACGTTCCGAAGAGATGCGAGCACTGCGAGCGCGCCCTGTCCCCGACCGATGTCGATTGGCTCAATCCCGGGCAGGAGGAGGGACCGGTCCTCAAATGCAAATGGTGCGGCGAGGACTTCGCCGTCCAGGCAAAGATAACCAAGGAACACACCCACATGGAGATAGATCCCATGGTGATATTGGGCGTGGCCTCGGGAATAGTCCCGTACCCCGAGTACAACTCGGCACCCCGTGTGACGATGGGCGCAGGGATGGCGAAACAGGCGCTCGGGATACCAGCGGCGAACTACCGCATCAGGCCCGACACGAGAGGGCACGTCATGCATTACCCGGAGGTTCCGATGGTGCAGACACAGACGATGGAATTCATGGGATACAACCACAGGCCGGCAGGTCAGAATTTCTGTGTCGCGGTCCTTTCATATCATGGTTATAACATAGAAGACGCGCTCGTCATGAACAAAAGTTCCGTGGAGAGGGGCCTCGGACGGTCCACCTTCATGAGGACATACCGCGCCGAGGAGCGCCGCTATCCGGGAGGCCAGGAGGATCACTTTGAGATCCCGTCCCCAGACATAATGGGCGCGCGTGCGGACTTTGCATACGCAATGCTCGGAGAGGACGGGCTGATCTCGCCGGAGTCTGAGGTCTCGGGCAGCGATGTCCTGATAGGCAAAACGTCGCCTCCGAGATTCCTCGAGGAGGAGACCGATTTCCTGACGCCGCAAAAAAGGAGAGAGACCTCCGTTACAGTGAGGCCGGGCGAGAAGGGATACGTGGACTCCGTGATGGTAACGGAATCCGAGAACGGATCCAGGCTGGTCCGCGTAAAGGTAAGGGACGAAAGGATACCCGAATTGGGCGACAAGTTCTGTTCGAGGTTCGGGCAGAAAGGCGTCGTCGGAAGACTGGTGGACCAGTGCGACATGCCGTTCACAGCGGAAGGGGTCACCCCCGACCTGGTCGTGAACCCGCACGGTATCCCTTCCCGTATGACGATAGGACACGTGCTGGAGATGATCGCCGGTAAGGTGGGGGCCATGGAAGGCCGCATCATCGACGGAACGGCCTTCTCAGGAGAAAGGGAAGCCGCGATACGCGATGCCCTGGTCAAGAACGGCTTCGGCGCACACGGCAAGGAAACGATGTACGACGGAAGGACGGGAAGGCTGATCCAGACCGAGGTATATACGGGAGTGATCTTCTACGAGAAGCTGCACCACATGGTCAGCGGCAAGCTGCACGTACGTTCGAGAGGGCCGGTCCAGATACTCACGAGACAGCCCACCGAGGGACGTTCCAGACAGGGCGGCCTGAGGTTCGGTGAGATGGAACGCGACTGTCTGATCGGACACGGGGCCGCGATGGTGATAAAGGACCGTCTCCTCGATGAGTCCGATGGCACCCAGCAGTACATCTGCGGGAACCTGTCATGCGGCCACATCGCGATAATGGACAGGCACGGGGCGCTGTACTGCCCCGTGTGCAAGAACAACGCAAGCATATATCTGGTCCAGACATCGTATGCTTTCAAACTGCTGATGGATGAGCTTCTGTCTCTAGGTGTTGCGATGAGACTCAGACTGGAGGACCTCACATGATGCGCGGTATCACTAAAAGGATAGGATCGATAAAATTCTCCTGCGTCTCTCCCGATGAGATAAGGAAGATGTCCGCAACGAAGATCATCACCGCGGACACGTATGATGACGAAGGCTACCCCATTGAGATGGGATTGATGGACCCCCACATGGGAGTGATAGAGCCCGGGCTCAGATGCAAGACCTGCGGATGCAAGGTCGACGAATGTCCCGGGCACTTCGGCCACATCGATCTGGCGATGCCCGTGATCCATGTCGGTTTCATAAAAGATATCAAACTGATGTTGGAGAGCACGTGCCGCAACTGCGGCAGGATAATGCTCACAGCGGAGCAGATTGAGACCCGCAGGGACGACATGTCCGAAATGAAGGACCTCGGAGGAGGCACGATCGATCTTAAGAACTTCTCCAAGGAGACAGCGAAGGACGCCTCGAACAAAGGGGTGTGCCCGTACTGCGGGACCGAGCAGATAAAGATAAAATTGGACAAGCCCACAACCTTCAGGGAGGTGGACGACAACCACAAACTGACCCCGAAGGAGGTGCGCGAGAGGCTTGAGAGGATCCCGGACGAGGACCTCAAGACACTGGGGATGGACCCTGCCACATGCAGGCCGGAATGGATGGTCCTTACGGCCCTGGCGGTACCTCCTGTGACTGTCAGACCGTCGATCACTCTGGACTCCGGGGACAGATCGGAGGACGACCTCACGCACAAGCTCGTGGATGTCCTGAGGATAAATCAGAGGCTGAGGGAGAACCGCGATGCGGGGGCCCCGCAGCTGATAGTCGAGGACCTATGGGAACTGCTTCAGTATCACGTGACGACATACTTTGACAACCAAACGTCAGGCATACCTCCGGCAAGACACAGGTCGGGCCGCCCGCTAAAGACGCTGGCACAGAGGCTGAAGGGCAAAGAGGGGAGATTCAGGTCCAACCTTTCCGGAAAGCGCGTGAACTTCTCGGCACGTACGGTGATATCTCCGGACCCCATGCTCTCGATAAACGAGGTCGGCGTCCCCTATCTGGCCGCAAGAGAACTGACGGTCCCCGTGCACGTGAACGAGCACAACATCGAGAAACTCAGGACGCTGGTAGCGCGCGGGCCAGAACCGTCCATGGTGGACGGCTACGTTCCGGGCGTGAACTATGTGATAAGGTCCGACGGAAGGAGGATCAGGGTGACCGACCGCAACGCGGAAGAGGTCGCGGAGAACATCGATATCGATTATACAATAGAGAGGCAGCTCATGGACGGCGACATCGTGCTGTTCAACAGGCAGCCCTCGCTTCACAGGATGTCAATGATGGCGCACCGCGTCAGGATGATGGACGGAAGGACATTCAGATTCAACCTCTGCGACTGCCCGCCGTACAACGCCGATTTCGACGGGGACGAGATGAACCTACACGTTCTGCAGTCGGACGAGGCACGCGCCGAGGCCCGCATATTGATGCAGGTGCAGGAGAACATCCTGTCCCCCAGATACGGCGGCCCGATCATAGGCGCTATCCACGACCACATCACCGGGGCATACTTCCTTACGCACGACAACCCGAGGTTCGGCAGGCTTGAGGCAATGGACATCCTTTCGAAGCTTGAGGACATCGAGGTACCAGCACCGATGACGGACGAGAACGGAAAAGAATACTGGACAGGGAAACAGCTGTTCTCGATCGTGCTTCCCAAAGATTTCAGGACCGTATTCAAATCGAACATCTGCCAGAACTGCGACTCATGCAAGAGGGAGAACTGCGAGTTCGATGCATACGTAAAGATACGCAACGGGCAGCTGCTCTGCGGGACCATCGACGCGAAAGGCATCGGCAACAGTAAAGGAAAGATCCTGGACAGGATAGCCCGCGACTACGGTTCGGAGAGAGCGGCCAAGTTCATAAACGAGGTAACGAGACTTGCGCTGGGCGCGCTCATGAACCACGGGTTCAGTACGGGCATAGGCGACGAGGACATCCCGGAGGAAGCCGCGCTCCAGATAGCCAACTACACCCAGGAATGCATAAATGAGGTGTCGGAACTCGTAGAATCATATCAGAACGGAACGCTGGACCAGATGCCCGGACGTTCCCTCAGGGAAACGCTCGAGGTCAGGGTCATGAAGGTCCTCGGCCAGGCCCGTGACGAGGCAGGCCGCGTCGCGGGAAAGCACTTGGGTCTTTCGAATCCCGCGGTTGTGATGGCAAAGGCGGGAGCCCGCGGATCGATGCTCAACCTGTCGCAGATGGCGGGTTGCGTCGGCCAGCAGGCAGTCAGAGGAGAGAGGCTTTCCAGAGGATACTGGAACAGGACGCTCCCGCACTTCAACAAAGGCGACCTCGGAGCGCACGCAAGAGGATTCTGTTCGAACTCGTATAAATCGGGGCTTACCCCGACGGAGTTCTTCTTCCACGCGATGGGCGGGAGAGAGGGGCTCGTGGACACTGCGGTAAGGACATCCAGGTCGGGTTACATGCAGAGGAGGCTGGTCTCCGCCCTGGAGGACCTGAAGCTGACATCCGACGGGACGGTCAG
>WRKC01000049.1 GCA_009778275.1 Methanomassiliicoccaceae archaeon | reverse complement strand
GTTATCTTCAGTATTGAAGGGAAAACGATGTTGTCCGTTACTTTGTACCCATTCCCCTTAACGGTAAATTTGCCTTTGATCTGAGCGTTGAACGTCTCCGGTACGCTGTACCCATCCGCCGGCTGTATCGTGACCGTATCTTCCACCGTTGCCTTGGAGGCGGCCGCCCCGTTCACGAATACGAGCACATTCCTGCCTGCGGATATGTCGTACCTTATTGGTTCCACCCCGGTCACGGTGATCACATGGTTATCGCGCACATCCTCGATCAGAACGGTTCCCTCGGAAGGTCTCTTGGCATCCCCTCCGTTCACGTGTATCCCGAATTCCTGCGTTTCTGCATACCCCGGCAGCAGTTTGAACTCAAGGGTGTAAGACTCCCCATGGTGGACCTTTTCCGCCGATGATGTCAGAACATACCCCCTCTGATCATCCGGCAGGGATATGCTGTGTTCGCGCCTGTCGTATATTCCCGTGACGGTGACGATCTTGTCCTCGTTGATGTCGGTGAGATGTATCCTTTTCATTGCATCAAGCTTCATCGGATTGCCATTGACGAAGATGACCAGGTCGTCGTCCACGTGGCTGGGTTCAAGAGAATACGATATGATCGAACTGCCGCCTCTGACGACCATCATCGGGTCTGCGGTGATATTGAATCCCTCTTTCTTTTCCGGAAGTATGATGGCGAACATTTCTGAGCCCGCGGCCATCGCGTGCAGCGAAATGCTCCTGTCCACCCTGTACAGTGTTCCGGGCAGCAGGGTGGAGCCGGACATGTCGGATCGGGTGTTCCAGCCGATGAACCTTTCCTGGTCGTCGTCCGCGCCGATGCCGTCTATAATTGTTACGTAAGTTCCGGCGGGCACCGTTTCCTCGGAGACCATCTTTCCCTTTTTGAAGTATGTGACTTTATAAGAATCGTCTTCCCCGTTGTTTAAGAACATGAACGCGCACGCTGCGCCGACGATAACGGCGACGGCAATGCACGCAATAACGGCAGCCGACCTCCGGTTGATGATGCTCTCCTCGTCGTCGCTTGAGCGTCGATGAGGGCCCCCCGCATTCATAGACCTCAATGTAGTCCGTTGAATATCGAAGAGGGGTTTAAAATGTTAATGCGTCCGGACGGCCTTATTTCTCCCCGCCTTCGGGCAGTTCCGGCTCCGGTATCTCGGCGGCTTCCTCGGGCGCCTTTCGGGCCGTCTCCTCTTTCTTCTTTTTCTTTCCGCCTTTGATCCATGCCTCTTCGTCGAAGGGTTCCTTTCCGAGTTCCCTCTTCTCCGCCCTTTCCTCATTCTCCATGATGCGGAGCGTTTCCCGGTCCTTCTTCTCGACCTCTTTCCTTTTCGCGATGGATTCTTTCAGATCCGCCTTCGCGGCGGCCCGTTCTCCCTTGGGAAGAGCTTTGATCTCTGTTTTTCGGCCGCTCTCGTATTTTTTTGCGAGGTACTTGTCGTTATCTATCTTTTTCTTAAGGATCTCGATCTCTTCCTGTTTCGTCTTTACCTTCTTGGCATGTCTGGCGGCAGCCTTCGGTTGGTATCCTTTCTTGTTGTTCTCGGAAGCGTCCTTTTTTTTCGATGCCATTTTTCATAACCTCGCAGACCAGCTGTGCTGAATCCGAGCGGTAATGACCATCTACTGATTTAAAGATATAACACAAACAGAAAAAATAAGGGATTACGGCCGTCCGGAGGACGGCCTAAGAGGTTCACTGGGACTTCCAGTATTTGTGAACGTTGCAGAGTTCCCAGGCAACGATGTTCTTTGCGTCCGTCTTGAAGAACGCTTCCGGCGCGTCTCCAGGTTTGAGGTATTTCCTCATCAGGATGCCGTCCGCGCATATCTCGATGAACACGATGTAGTGCTCCGGGGTCATGGGGTGGGCCGTCTCCTTTCCGACCTTGACGAGCACGCCGCCCGCCTGTTTCTCGATATAGGGGACGTGTTTCTCCCCTGCCGCGTCTGCCGTCTGCGCGGTCAGTTTCGTCATCTCATTTCCGCAGCAGACCGGGGCAGGTCCGCCGGCGGAGTAAATGCCCTCAACATAGTTCTTGCACGAGTCGCACACATATATTGCTCTTTTCTCTACTTTTGCCATATAGATTACCATTCTCCAAATCTCTCTTTAGAGTATATTATTCATTCGTTGCGACAAGATAAAGCGGGGGTTCATTCTTGTTCTTGTGCTGTTATAAATACGCTAAAAGATATTTCGAAGAACAAGAGAGAGATCAAGATGACAGCATATCCCAACGATACGGTCAGAGCCATCATGGAGCGCAGAAGCATCCGCAAATACAAGCCGCAGCAGATCACAGAGCAAGAATTGAACACGATCATAGAATGCGGGCTGAACGCCCCCAGCGGGATGAACACTCAGAACTGGCATCTCACGGTCATCCAGAACGCCGGACTGATAGACTGGATGAACGAGAAGATCAAGGAGAACATGCCGGCCGAGTCCGTTTCCAGGTATAAGGACAGGCAGAACGGAAGGGAGGACTACAGCATGTTTTATGACGCACCCACTCTCATTCTGGTCAGCGGCGACGCGAAGGACATGTGGACGGAATCCAACTGCGGGTATGTTACGCAGAACATGTGCCTTGCGGCGCAGTCTATCGGCGTTGCGTCCATCATCATAGGGATGGCGCGCTTTTTGTTCACCACTTCGGAAGGGGACGCCTACGCCGAAGAACTGGGTGTTCCGAACGGATACAGGCCGCTGTACGTGGTCTGTTTCGGATATGCGGACATGAGGCCGGAGCCGCCCGCACGCATCCCGGGAAAGGTGAACTACATCCCCTGAACAAGATCGGGGGGCTTAAACGGTTTATATTGCTTCAAACATGTATGTACATGGAAATACCCGCGATATATTGCGTGTTCAAAGGCGGAGAGGTAAGGTCTGCACAGGTAAGGATCGAGGGCACGGCGTTATCTTTTGAAACGGAGCCGCAGACGGTCGCGTTCTCCGCTGAGGGCTCGGAGGAGAGGATGCAGGTTCTCGTCGCGGATGTGAGAGGACTCGGACGGAGGGGGCTGGATGACCGTCTTCTCAAAAAAATGAAATTTTCCGGAAGCGACGTCTGGTTCCTGACTTTCATCAGAGATATCGAGGATGTTTTCGACTCTTTCATGGGCAACATCGTAAAACTGCTGATCCCTTACCATACCACAAGGAACGACCTTGTTATGAAAGAGGCGTTCGAGATGTCCGAGAACTGCATACCCGTTCTGTTCGTTTCGAAAGGAATGGTGATGTGCAGAAGGGGGCAGACGAAGGACCTCAGGACAGCGGTCGAAGAGATGGCGAGGATAGGATTCCGCGAGGTCGCGGTGCTGGACACGGACTCGATGTTAACCGCGTACGATTGGACCTCCCTGAACGACAGGTTCCCCGGCCTGATACCTTACATCAGAAAGAAGGACGCGATGGAAAGCGCAGAGTTCCAAAACATCATTTTT
Organism: Methanomassiliicoccaceae archaeon; assembly: GCA_009778275.1. GTDB lineage: Archaea > Thermoplasmatota > Thermoplasmata > Methanomassiliicoccales > Methanomethylophilaceae > Methanoplasma. The sequence goes on along the minus strand of WRKC01000049.1, from coordinate 3,029 downwards.
GATCTTTGACAAGGAGCAGGCCGATCTCCTTCCCATATTGGAATGACGGCTCCGCGATATCCTGTATCTCTTTATCATCCGTGCCGGATATCTCCAAGGCCCCGAACCACTCCATTCCTGCCGTGGCGGAAAGCGCCTTGAAGATGGATGTCGTGTTGTTGAAGCGGGGGGCCGGACTCCCGCCGGAAAGCAGCGCCGCGGCGAACGCCGGATGCCCTCTTTTCCGGAACCACACCGGCTGGAATCTGTCGACGACGGTCTTTATCACAGAGGACGGACCGCTGAAATGGATCGGGGAGGCGAGAACAAGCAGACCGCTTTTCCCGAAGGCCTCGTAGATCCTCTCCATATCGTCGGAGATGCTGCACCTGCCGTCAGCGGAACAGTCCCCGCATCCGTTGCAGTGTCCGATGTTCATCTCAAGAGGATAGACGATCTCGGACGATATCCCATGGACGGCCAAGCCCTTCGAGAAAGAAAGGCACATCTCCGATGTGAATCCCCTCTCCCTGCTTCCGCAAATGATCAAAGCCTTCATGGGATGAATTATACAGTGTATTGCTTTTATATGTTCTGAGTCGATTCAGACAGTTATTGCAGGGGATATCATGGCGGATTTTACAAAGAAAAAATCGATGGATTTCCCAAGGACCGTATGGATAGGGCACGATGCGATAGATAACGTCGCATCTGTCTGCAGGGACCTCCATTTCGGCAAGAATGGGCTGATAGTGACAGGCTCGGACACGCACAAGGCCGCGGGAAAGAAGGTCGAGGACCTGACTTCCGAGAAATACGATATAGACACAATATTGACAGGGAACGCCACCGTCGAAAACCTCGAAAAGGTCAAGACAGCGGCGAGGGAGAATAAAGCGTCATTCCTGTTGGCGGTAGGAGGCGGAAGCAAGATCGACATCTCCAAGATGGCCGCGAGCGACATCGGCATACCTTTTGTAAGCATACCAACATCCGTCGCCCACGACGGGATCGCATCGGACCGCGCGTCCATCAAGTCGGGGGGCATGTCCAATTCTGTGAACGCCGTCTCCCCTACGGGCATAATCGCAGACACAAAGGTGATCAACGATGCCCCCTACAGATATCTCGCGTCGGGCTGTGCGGACGTAATAGCCAACCTCACCGCGCTGGGGGACTGGGAATTTGCCAACAGGATACTGGGTGAGGAGATAAGCAGTTCCGCGACCATCCTGGCGAAGTACGCCGCGGAAGAGATAATGTCCAACTGCAAGATCATAAGGCCGGGCCTCGAAGAGAGCGTATGGCTTGTGCTCAAGCCGATAGTGGCATCAGGGGTGTCAATGTGCATCGCGGGAAGCTCCAGGCCCACCAGCGGATCCGAGCATATGTTCTCGCACGCGCTGGACTTCATAAAGCCGGACACCGCCCTCCATGGGGAACAGTGCGGAGTGGGAGCGATAATGATGATGGAACTCCAAGGAGGCAACTGGGTAAGGATAAGGGATGCCCTGAGGAGCATCGGCGCGCCGACAACGGCAAAGGAGCTGGGGTTCACAAAAGAAGAGATCATCAAAGCTTTGGTGATGGCGAAGGATATGCGCAAGGACAGGTTCACAATACTCGGGGACAGAGGGCTGAGGGAAGAGGCCGCGGAAAAGGTCGCGAGAGTCACCGGAGTGATCTGAGAGATGGCGGCCATCACACTCATCAGCGAGTCCCAGGCGAAGGAAGGCAATAAGTTCTACTACCTCGGGCCGCAGTCGGAATGCAGGGAATGCAGGCTGAAAGGAGTGTGTTTCAATTTAGAGAAAGGGTCCATGTATGAGATCACTGCGGTACGGGACCAGACCCACGAATGCGCGTTCAATGAGGATAGAGTGAGGGTGGTGGAGATCAGGAAGGTCGCCCAGAGGTCGGCCGTGCCGAAGAAGTCCGCTATCGAAGGCAGCGTGATAACTTTCCAGGAACAAGAGTGCGGCAGGATGGACTGTGCGAACTACGGAAGATGCCGCCCTTGCGCCTTGGAGAACGGCAAGAAATACTCTGTGATAGAGATCGAAGGGGATGCGGAGTGTCCTGCCGGTGAGACCCTGGTACTGGTAAAACTGTTCTGAAACGGCCAAGGTCAGCGGATGCTGCCGGCAGCATCGATGAGAAGTCTCATCGCTGTGTCAGCGGCGTTCTTCCGTATCTCATCCCTGTTGCCGCTGAAGTTGAATTTTTCGGAAAATGTTCCGTTCATTGATGAAATACCGAACCAGACGAGCCCGACGGGCTTGGCCTCGGCCCCGCCGCCCGGACCGGCCACGCCTGTGATGGAGACGGCGATGTCCGATCCGAAAAGCTCTCTCGCACCGGCGGCCATCTCAACGGCGGCATTCTCGCTCACTGCGCCGTGATTCATCAAGGTGGATCCTTTGATGCCGAGCAGTTTCTCTTTTGAGTCGTATCCGTATGTTACCGCTCCTCCCAGAAAATAAGCTGATGATCCTGGAACAGAGGTGATGATCGAACCGAGCATCCCGCCGGTGCAGGATTCCGCTACAGATATTGTTATCTTTTTTTCCGAAAGGATCCTCGATAGGTCCTCCTCAAGGGTCAGTTCATTCCCCTCCGGAGATCTCTCTGAGCCTTTCCACACCTTCTATGTAATCTATGACCTCGGCCACTCTCTTCGGCACCAGAGGACGCCAGCCGTCGCCTTCGAGCATTTTCTTCCTTACCATGGTCCCGGAGTAAACTTCGCGGTTATAGAGCGGGGTCTGCCTTAGCTCATATCCTGCTTCGCTGAACAGGCGCCTGGTAAGGGGGTTGTTGCTGTACACGATCGAGAAGGGAGGCGAAAGGGATTCCACCTGCGCAACCCATAAAGAATAGCGGTTGATGTCCTCGATAGGCACTATGCAATAGTTGGTTATGCCCTCTTCCTTCATCACTTCGTCGATCATAAGGTATCTCTCACCGGCGGTGAATGGATTATCGACCTCATGCGAGTACTGGGCGCTGCCTATCCCGATGGTAAGGTTCTCGGACTCCGCTGCGCATTT
>WRKC01000048.1 GCA_009778275.1 Methanomassiliicoccaceae archaeon | reverse complement strand
GTCTGCGATGCCACCTGCCCCAAGGAATCCCCGTTCACGATCCCGCCGCAACCAAGTCTTTCGGCAAGTTCCTGAGCAGTCCTCAGCATGGTCCTTTTGCAAAGCACGCATTGATAATTGCGGTCGCACGTCTCGGATATCTTCTTCTGGGAAGCCCCGTGCGGTGAAGAGTATAGAGGGAGGGGCGAACCCGTGACCTCTCTCAACCGCTCCGCAATAGCCGCGACCTTCTCTACCGACCTGTCATCGGCGTAAGGGCGGTTATCCATGTGAAGGAGGGTGATCTCAGCCCCGGCCCTATCCATAAGGTAAACTGCGACAGGGGAATCGATGCCCCCCGAGATCAAGGCGAGAAGTCTCACGTGTTGTATCTCCCGAACCCGGAGTTGCCGAAGGTGGGAGGATCGTCGTATTCCTCCTCGTCGCTCATCATGCTGTACATGGCCTGTATGAACTCTTTGAGCCCGGCGACCTCGTTCTTGAGCGCCTTGACCTCTGCCTTCAATGCCGTCAGTTCGTCTTTGGGCATCATAATTTTACATCACCGTAATCATCGGCAAGTTTTCTGAGGAACGCGCGCTCGCAGTTCGTACAGTACAATCCCTTCCCTTTTTTGATGAGCTCGGTCTTGCAGGCCCCGCAAAGCGACCTTATCACTCCGAGATGGTCATCTTTCGTCGTCAGCTGGAGAGAGGGAGAGATGCCGGTCACCCTGGCGCGTATGTAATCTCCTTTCCTGAGCTCTTTCGATACGTCGTCCGTATACCCCTGCGATATCTTGGACACATGTATCGTAGCGTATGTTTCCCCTCCCAGGCCTCTCCTCGTGCCCTTCTTCGCGACCACATCCGCTGTGGCCATGGTGCTCTTGACATCTGCCACCACCGCATAAACGATGTCTCCGACCTTCAGGACGTTGGGGGGGTTGGGGGAGATCACTCTTGCGACGCATTCGTCGTCATCCAGCTCCAATATCCCCATTTGGGATGCGTATATCTTTCCGTCGCTTGCGAATGTCCCGTCGGCGGCCAGATATTCCTCCTCTTCTGCGACCTCATCTCCCGGGAATACCTCAATAATATCTTTCATTATCTTCACCTTATGTTGACGACCACAATGTCAACGCTGTGTCTCTCTTTACTGTGGAACGCGAATGTATTATGGATGTCGTACTTATACGTTTTATCGTAGACAATATCTCTGTCATGTTTTTTAACATAGTCCTTCACGAACTCAAGGGTCTCCGCCATGTGGAATGAGTACACGCATTCCGCCGATCCCATGGCCTTTCTCAGGAAATCCCTGTCGGCACGGCGGTTCTGACAGCCGAAGGGAGGATTCATGACGACGGTATCCGCCCCTTCTGAGACATCGTTGACATCCGAAAGCATGAAGGATACGTCCGCCCCTATCGAGTCGGCATGGGCAGCTGCAAGGTCGATCGCTTTTTGCGAAATGTCATACCCCACGACCGACCCGGCCCCGAGCATCCAAGAACCGAACGAGAGCATGCCGGTCCCGCACCCGAGGTCCATTATTTTGAGGCCTTTGATGTCCCCGTTCGCGTAAGCGTTGAAAAGGACATCTGCGGCGATGGATGCCGGCGTCAAATATTGTTCTAAAGACGGATCGGGGCCTTCGAATTTCGGCACTTTCTCCAACTCTATCTCGAGGTCCTTTTTCTTCATCCCGTATGCAATGGATGTCCCCGTTAAAATCATTGGTTCTCAAAACGCACCTAGTTCAGGGGTCGTATAAGGGGGACAGATACGCACCGATCGTTTCCGCCGACATGAAGTTTATATCCTTGAAAAAATTTAAGTGGATTATTCGTAGGGCTCTATGAAAAGATGATAATATGTCGATAGAAAACTCCAAATCAACCACGGGAACAGCGATCCGCGTAAAGGACCCCTGTCCGATAAACGGGATGTGCCCGGTGTGCATCGAGGACTGCAACGTTCTATGCGAGGTAGGAAAAGGCGCGCTCAGAGGAAGGGAGGTTCTTTACCCCAGCCCCGAGCATTTCGGAAAGTCCACCGCGGCTTCCAATAAAGACTATTTCCTGGACTGGTCCCACTTCCAGATAATGGCGGAGCTCATAGGTGCGAAAGGCATCGAACCCAACCCCGACGTGGCGTTCTTTGAGAACGTGGAAATCAAAACAGTCGTCGGGACGAAAGGGAAGAACCCGATAAAGATGAAGCTGCCGGCGCACATAGCGGGCCTGGGATCGACGGCCGTCGCAAAGAACAACTGGAGGGAACTGGCCGGCGGAGCGGCGCTGGCCGGCGTCTGCGAAGTGATCGGGGAGAATGTCTGCGGAATGGATTCCGATGCAGTATATTCCAACGGCAAGGTGCAGTCATCGAAGGACCTGGCTTTCAGAGTGAGTTCCTATACGGACCACTGGGACGGGGAGAACGGGCGTATCGTTCTTCAGACCAATGTCGAGGACACGCGCGGCGGCGTAGATGATTACGGTCTGTCGAAATTGAATGTCGAGGTCATCGAAAGGAAATGGGGGCAGGGCGCAAAGGCCATCGGCGGAGAGGTCAGGCTCACCACTCTCGAGAGGGCGCTTGAGCTCAAATCCCGCGGGTACATCGTAATGCCTGACCCGGAGGACCCGGAGGTGCAGGCGGCATTCAAAGGGGGAGTTTTCAAATCCTTTGAGAGACACAGCCGCGTCGGGTTCCCCGACGAGAGGTCATTCCTTGAGGACATCGATAAACTGAGAGGAAAGGGCGCGAAGAACGTTTTCCTGAAAACCGGAGCATACAAACCCGAAGTGGTGGCGTTCACGATGAGGTGCGCTTCCAATGCGAAGATAGATCTCCTCACATTTGATGCGGCGGGCGGAGGTACCGGAATGTCCCCGGTCAGCCATATGAATGAGCTCAGCTCTCCGGGAATATGGCTGTTCAGCCAGGTGATGACCTGCGCGAAGGAGCTCAAGAAACAGGGGAGATTCGTTCCGGATCTTTCGTTCGCGGGAGGTTTCATCAACGAGACCCAGATGTACAAAGCGTTCGCTTTGTCCGATTTGGGTGAAGGCCCGATCGTTAAATCGATAGGCATGTGCAGAGGCCCCATCACCGCGGCCGTGAAAGGTAAGCACTTCGCCTCCCTCGCATCCAAAAACCAGCTTCCCGCATCCTTTACGGAACAGTACGGAAGCGACCCGAACAAGTTCTTCATCGGTGCCGTAGGGCTTCAGGAGAAGTTCCCCGGAAAGAAGATCGGAAGCGACATCCCATGGGGAGCCGTCAGTCTTTACACATACTTCCACGACAGGCTGGGAGAGGGGCTCAAGCAGCTCATGGCCGGAACAAGGAAGTTCAAGCTCGAATGCATCGAGAACGAGGATATCGTCGCACTGTCTGAATATTCGAGCAAGGTCTCCGGTGTGGAAACTCTCGACGCAAGGGCCGACAGGGTAATGAAGGCACTTCTCTAAAACTTCTAAGGGCCTTCGGCCCATCACTTTTTTCATAAATTTTTCAATTTGCAGGCGCAAAAACATCATATTGTGACGTTATTTGCAAAATTCATGCAAAAACATCTAGAATTTGTAAATAAACACCATAAACAAAGGGTCCGGGCCGGCGACCAGATTCATTTCTTCTTAGGTATCCTGCTTTCGCAGGGAACCTTGACCTGGCATTTTCCGCAGCCGTAACGTGTCTTCTCTACTTCCTTTGTTCTATCCAAAAAATCCGAACACGGCGGATGCTTTTTCCCCTCAAGGACGGATATCGCATGAGCGGGGCAGTGGGCCGCACACGCGCCGCACATTGTACAATATTCGTAAACCTCGCGGTACGGCCGGACATCTTTAGGAAGTTCAAGCTCCGTTATTATGCTGCCGAGCCGACCGCACATTCCTTTTTCTGTGATGATCCCCTTTGAGAGCCCGAAGGTCCCCAGTCCGCAGGCGAATGCAACATGTCTCTCTGACCAGTTGGATGTGAACCGAGTGGTTTCGCTCCCGACCTTGAACCTTGTATCAAGAAGGGGAACGATGCTTTCGTGACCGGCGTCCGACAAAAGTCTCTGAATGCGGACGGACAGATCCCTAACGAAGATCTGGCCTTCGACCCTTCCGTACAGCCATTCATAGGCCGGCCACCGGTAGTCCGCCGCATTGGCCTTTTTGATCCTTTCAGTGAAAGGGAGGAAAAATGATATTACTGTGTTCGCGGTCGGCAGCCATTCCGAAGGGAGAAGGAAATGGCCGCCGATGACATCAGGCGACCTGTATCTCGAATAAAGTTCGTCATCCGCCGAACCGAAGGCGAATATCGGGGGATTGAACAGTTTCATTCCGGCAAGATCCGGGCGTATGGCGGCGTCCTCTGCGACATAATTGAATGAGGAGTTCTGCGTGAATTCAGCCGCATCCGCGATGATATCTTCTTTTTTCATTTGACCGCCATATCAAGAACGGACTATAACAATTGTCGGATTTTCGAAACACATTTCGATGTTTTTCCGCTGGAAAAACCAGTGCGATTTTGTTACGATGGTAGCATTTATCTAACATCATCACTTTATCGACATGTACCCACAAATTGCAGGGTGCCTCTGCCTAAGGAGGTCTTGAGTTGGTAAAGATAAAAAGAGCTGTCATCAGCGTTTCCGACAAGAGCGGTGTGTTGGATTTTTCCAGAGAACTGACCCAGAGGGGCGTAGAGATAATATCCACGGGAGGCACATACAAACTCCTGAAGGATAACGGGATCCCTGTCAAGGAGGTTTCTGAAGTGACCGGATTCCCGGAGATGCTGGACGGGCGCGTGAAGACCCTTCACCCGATGCTGCACGGCGGGATCCTGGCAAGAAGGGACATCCCGGAGCACATGGCAGCGATAAGGGAGAAGAACATAATCCCCGTCGATATGGTAGTAGTGAATCTCTACCCATTCAAGGAGACCGTCCTCAAAGAAGGGGTGAAGTTCGAGGACATCGTAGAGAACATCGACATCGGCGGCCCAAGCATGATAAGGGCCGCGGCAAAGAACTACAGGTCCGTCGCTGTGGTCACGAACCCGGGCCAATACTCAATGATAATGGAAGAACTTCGCGCCAAGGACGATGTCCCCGAGAACATGCTTGAGAAGCTGATGCTCGAGGCATTCATCGCCACCGCGGAATACGATTCAATGATATCCTCATACATGTTCGGCAAGTTCGGCGAAGGGTTCCCGGGATCGTTCCCGATGCCGTCGGAGAAGGTCGAGGACCTCAGATACGGAGAGAACCCGAACCAGAAGGCGGCATTCTACAGGGCACCGTTCGCCAAAGGCACGACCGTGGCGAAATCAGAACAGATCCATGGTAAGGAACTATCTTTCAACAACATTCTAGATCTGGACAAAGCCCTTGACATTGCGATGGACTTCGTAAAGCCGACAGCAGTGGTGATGAAGCATACAAACCCCTGCGGTCTGGCTTCCGATGAGAACATTTTCGATGCGTTCAGAACCGCATACAACGTGGACCCGTTATCGGCGTTCGGCTGTGTGATATGCCTCAACCGCGACTGCGACATGAGGACGGCGGAGATGATCTCCCAGTACTTCGTCGAGGCCGTGATATGTCCCGATTATGAGGCCGGAGTGTTCGACCTTTTGTCAAAGAAGAAGAACATACGCCTTCTGAGAACGAATTCTCCAATCTCTCCCGCCCAAAGACATAGGGAGTTCAAGATGAAGAAAGTGCAGGGAGGGATCCTCGTGCAGACCGATGAGGATGTGGTCATAGACCCCAAGGATCTCAAGGTGGTCACGGACCGTCAGCCGACCCAGGAAGAGATATCCGCTTTGCTTTTCGCTTGGAAACTGGCCAAGCACGTAACGTCGAATGCCGTCGTGTACGTCAAAGGGGAAAGGGCCATAGGCATAGGTGCGGGGCAGATGAGCCGCGTGGATTCCGCGAAGATAGCAGCCATGAAAGCGAACGAGCCTACGGAAGGCTCGGTGATGGCATCCGATGCGTTCTTCCCGTTCAGGGACGGTGTGGACGAGGCGGCAAAGGCCGGCGTGACAGCCATCATTCAACCGGGCGGAAGCATAAGGGACCAAGAAGTGATAGACGCGGCTAACGAACACAACATGGCTATGGTGTTCACAGGCTGCAGGGTGTTCAGGCACTGATCATTCTTCTTGATCGTCCGGGATGATCGGTCTGCCTTGGGCCTTCCTTTTCATGTGGCCAGCGGGGCCGCCCCTCTCTTCTCTTGCTTTTTCGATGCATTCGATGTCGTCGCATACGAACGCAGCAAAAACAAAATTAGTGCTGGTCTTGCCGCAGAACTGGCATTTGTAATCGTTGAAATCAATTGCCATGGACACCGCATCGCGTTATCGGATTAAGGTTTATCTTCCCGTTCATCGACGCCCCCCC
>WRKC01000047.1 GCA_009778275.1 Methanomassiliicoccaceae archaeon | reverse complement strand
TCGTACCTTATCGTGCCGTCCTTGTACATCGATACGCCGTTCTTCGATCGAAGTATCCCTTTCTCAAGTATCTCCGGCGTCTTCGATCTAGAGATCAGCCCCTCGACGCATTTGAGTTCATCGGGGGCCTTTTCTCTGAGGCTTGCGAGGGCATCGTTGTATTCCTCCGACAGGTTGATATCCATCTTCGACTCCCCGCCGCCGGAATAAGCCCTCTTCGCATTCGATGCGACCGTGTGCGTCCCGCATTCCCTGCACCATGTGCGGAATGTGATGTCTCCGCATTTCTGGCACAATCTCTTTCCCACCTCTATGCTTAGGGTGGGTTCCGATCTTGAACTAAGCTGGGGGGACTTCGATCTGGATGCTTTTATTGCAGAATCCATCTCCCTTGTGTGCTGCCCCTCCCTTCCCACCGGGAATAAGGAATGCACCTTTGGCGACATCTCCCTCTCCTTCGCTTTCTCCGGGCGGGCCATCCTTGTTCCTATGCGGGTCCTCGCTTTCGCACGGATCTCGAAGCCTGCCGCGCTGCTTACCGCTGAAAGGGGGTCGTCCTCCTCAAGCTCTTTCAGAGAGGTTATCCCGCCGTCCCTCACGCCGAGCCCGAGCCCGTCCAGTAAGGGCATGGAATAGATCTCATCGATAACGATCTCGTCCCCTGACATGCGGTGCGTGGCGCAAAGGTCTTCCAATACCGCCTTTGCCCCCGCCTCTTTGGCAAGTATCAGGCGGCCGTCGAATCTGCCGCCGGACAATATCTTGGACCTGAGGTGCCCAAGCTTCTCCACCGTGACATCGAACCAGAACATGTTGTATTTCGGATGCAGGGGGATGCCGTACTGCGAGCACATCTCTTTCGCGCGTTCGTAACTCGGGTTCTCCCAATCCTCGGGGAGTTCCGCGGTCTTTGCGAGCATCTCTTCCCTGTGCCATTCGATCGGATATCCGCATGGCACGAGAGGGTGGTTGTTCTCGCTGAATTCGCCGTACGGGACAAGTATCTCACCATTATCAACGATCTCCGCGACATCCTCGTGTACGGCCTTCATCTCCTCTGCCGTCTGGCAATAGACCAGGTCGCCGTTCTTCAGCAGCACGACCGGACCGTCCAACATGTCGCAGGGCGTGGCCACGCATGCTTTGCCGGGTCTTTCTATCTTTATTTGGGTGCCGAGCGCCATGAATTCGTCCATAGCGTACATGCTTGCCGGATTGAACGCCAATGCCGCCAGGCCGGTAGTCCTGGCCCTTCCGTATCTCAGCCTGAACCCGCCTACGGCGCAAGGGTGCCCGAAAATGGGTCTCCCGGCTACCAGGTCTTTGAGATACGTTTTTGACGGCTGCACTTTTTTCTGTGCGTCCTTGTTCTCTTCCGGGGGTTTGTGAGCTTTGATGTACTCTCCGATGAACTCCCACCCTTTGATGTTAAGTTTTTCCACGTGTTTCTGCAGCTTGGATGCTTTTTGGCACATTCCCTCGGCGATGACGAGGCACGCACCGCCCCTGACTCGGTTGGTCTCGATCCTCGGAAGGTCCCTGTATCCGGAGATCTCATCGGCCTCCGTTCCTTCCCCGTCAATGCATATGGGGCAGTTCCTTACTATCATGTCTATTTCCTGGACGGTCGGAGAGAACTGAAGATGCTGGCACTGTTTGTATAATGGTATTTCCTCATTGAACCTGGCTATCTCTTCATTGGTCGGGATGTACTTCCCGATGTCAAGCGCCTGACGCACCATATCGGCTATCAGGACGCTCATTGCCTGTGCCGTGCCCCCGGCGGCGCGGATCGGCCCGGCGAACATCAGATCGATGTAAGAGGAGCCGTCCGCATTTGTCTTGATCCTCGTGTCCGCGATCCCTTCGAGCGGTGCTACAAGTATCCCCTCCGTCAGAACGGCGAGACCGACCCTTACCGCCCTGTCAACTACTTTCTCGAGACTTTCCCCAGGTCTCTTTGCTATCTCTTTTGCTATCATAAGCGCGACTATCTCGCGGTTCTCGTGCTCATTCGTGAGTCTGCGGATGTCGTCCGCGACGCCTTCCACATTGTAATCCTTCAGAAGCTTTTCCACCCTGGAGGCCAGGTCTGCTGCCTGAGGAATCTCAACGAAGGTCTCCGGGTCCTTCCCTACTTTTCTCGCCGCCTCGGCGATGGCGTAGCATTCGTTGTTCTTCTCGGAAAGCGACCTGAAGTATTCTTTCATCTCGTCGCTGGCGGCTATCTCGTCCATCGTCACTCTTCCTCCGAGGCTACCGCTTTCTTTCTGAACACGGTCCTCACAAGAGCCAATATCTTTCCTTTCAGATCCTCCATGCCGTCACCTGTCTCGACCGAGAAACTGATGTTCTCCCCGCTCCTTTTGAGCAGGTCGCTTTTGCTCTCGGCGACAATGATGGGAACTCCGGAAAAGTTCTTCCTTACCGCTTCAAGGAGGGCATTCTGTTTTCCCATGTCATAGCCGCAGGCCTCCGAAGGGTCCAGCAGGAACACCATCACATCCGTCAGATATCTCAGGGCGAGGACCGCCTGTTTCTCTATCGCATTCCTGTCCTCGAAACTGCGGTCGAGGAGACCCGGTGTGTCGATCACCTGGAATGTCCTCCAGTCGTCCTTGACGTGGCCTATGATGATGCCTTTTGTTGTAAAGGGATAGGGTGCGATCTGAGGCTCCGCGGTACTCAGCTCGGCCACCAGGCTGCTTTTGCCGACGTTAGGGAATCCCGCAACCACGACCGTGGGGACATTCGGGTCCACTGCCGGAAGCTTCCTGAATTTGTTCTTCGCTTCTTGGAGGAAAAGAAGATCGTCATCGATCCTTTTGATGTATGATGACATCCTCCCGTAGAAGCTGTTCCTGACGCCGTCGATCGTTCTGGGGTCCTTTGTCCCTCTGATGTCTCTCAGAGAATCGTTCTTCAGTTTGTCTATCCTGTTGGAGGCCCAATTCAAAGCGCCGAGGGCTTTTTTGTATCTGTCTATCCCGATAACAAGGTCGACAAGTTCGGGAAGGAAATCCTCCCCTTTGTCGATCCTCGGGAATTTTTCTATGTAGCCGTTAAGGGTCGAGGTAACGATATCTCCCGAGGCGGTCACTTTCGCCAAGGCTGTCTTTTTCTTCCCGTCCAATGCGTCGGATCCCTTCTTCGAGATCTTCGATGCCCTCTTGAACGACTTATCCATAAGTTCGTCCGCCGTGAGGACCGTTGGTATCCTGAAGCTTGCTCCGGCCATGGAAAGGCTATACGCATCATCTATAATTAAACATGGATGCCCTCTTTTTTAATGGGTATTCTCCTCCTGGCCATCACACCGAAGTGAATGTGGCTCGCAAGAGCCAAAGGTCTGATTCAAGCATCATGTCCGGCTTCAGCACGGACGGTATCAGGGGAGTGGGGCAATCCATTATGAGGACCCCGGCGGTGACCTTCCATTTCCCGATGTCCGCGCCGACGATCCTGCAAAGGCCCGACACGTTGGTGTTGATGTGGATACCCAGTCTCACCTTCGGATATAGGTCCAACCCCTTCAGGTACTTGGGGGTCGTCAATCCGAAGTAGAGGGTGACACCCAGATACAGATTGTCCGTCAGTATCTCCAGCGGCCTGAGGCCGAAGGGGTTCTCGATGTTAAGGAGGATCGATTCGATCTCCCCAACCAGATACTTCAGCCCCTCCTCGATGAACCCGGAATCGATGAACAGAGATATCCGCACCCCGCCGCATATGGTGGACGATGCGTCAGTGATATCCAGTGACACGAATATGGCCGCTTCCACCAGGCACGCCGCCAGCATCTCGATGCCGGAGGTGATCGCATGGTGAAGCGCCTTCTGGAAGAATATCGACAGGTCCTCCGGGCTCTTAAGGTACTTCATCTCCCCCATTATCTTGACCGCCGAGTCCTGCAGTATCTTTATTATCTGCGCCTTGACCATCGCACTGCCGAACAGCCCGCCGCAATTTGTCGTTCCGGGAGTGCCTTCGGCAAAGGCCCAGTCAATGGCGCCGTCCGCCACCCTCTGCCAAGTGCGGCTGTCATTGGCCGAATCGCTTTTCGCAGGGGTCTTGTCAACCTCCCTCCCGTCCGGGGATCTCAATATAACGGATTCCTTCGAGTTGTTCAGGAACGCCCCCGGAAAAACGATGACCTCTTTCTGCCCCGGGCCCAGTACCAGATCAGTTATCTTGAAGACCTTTTTCTGCGGATCCGATGCCGCATGCAGGGTGTAGCCCTCCAAATCGACCCGCGTGCTCGTCGCGTTGAGTATCTCCACCCACTCGTTGTCGCGGTCGGTGCCCGGAGGGTTCAGCTCGAACTCGTTTATGAGGATCCCGGTCTTGAACGGCATGTTGTACTTCAGATTCACTCCCGCGTCGATCGACGCTTTCAGGCCCGGTATCGGAAGGGGTATGTTCGAAAGAACGGCCCCCAGCCCCGGGACGTCGGAAAGGGAGAACTCGGCGTGCTGGTATTGGACGAGGTCCGGAAGGACCACGTCGAACTTCACCCCTTTGATATGCCCGTACATGGATATCATGTGCCCTGTGGATTTCATCAGCGGGTCTATGTCGGCGGCGACGCTCCAGGTATTGCCTTCGATCCCCGCATTCCCGGAGAGCAGCAGCTCCCTGCTTGAGCCGGAACCCTTCTGCTTGATGGTAACCGAACCGAATATCTTCAGATTATCCATTGTGTAACTCATTGTGACCGTGAGCAACGTCTTGGTAGCGCTGCCCAGGGAGGCGAGGTTCGTTGTGAATGTAAGGGTGAAACCCATGAAAGTGAACCCGACGGTCTGCTTTGACAGGTCTATGCCCACTATCCATTGGACGGCATCCACCGCCTTTTCCAGAGCGACGTTGATCATCTTGTCCAGTTTCTCTTCGATGAACCTGCTCAACATCTCGAGCGGCTCCATGAGGATCCTGTACAATTTTTCTATCACCATCGCGACGTATTTTGAAAGTTCGATAAGCGCCGAACCCAGCACAGAAAGGGCGTCGGATATCATCGAGACCACTTTGCGCAGGGGCTCCAGGATGGGGCCGAGGAGTTTGATCAGAACATTCCATGCGTCTTCAAAGAAATTGTTACTTGGGTCGTATTTCTTCACTCCCGCCAACTCCCATCCGCTGGCAACCACTATCTTCAGTTCCAGATTGATCATCGACGACCCTTTGTACACCGAGTCGGAGACCCCCATGGCGGATTCCAGCACGCCGGAGCTTTTCGCGACGTACTCGAAGCGGTCCTTGATCACCACCGAGAAGGCCGTGGCGTACGAAGCACCGCTGTTATCGTTGAACCCCACGTAATGGATGCAGTCCCTGAGGTTGTCGTTCGGTCCTTTGACGCGAATGTCGGGGGATGATGAAATGGAAGATACGGATATCTTCTCGACCGAAGTGTTCCCGTTGGAGTCGGTGAGCTTGTAGCTGTCGGTGTCCGGAAGTTCGATGACCCCGCTGTACGGGTTTATGTTGGTGTTCTCGACCGCTTCGGCGCAAAGCGCAATGATGCGTTCCGGAACGTTCGTCGCAAAGTCAAGGAAAAGCACCCCTTTTTGAAGGATCGCAGTGCAGATATCCTTAAAGGTCCCGGACTTTCCGGCAGGTATCTCCGCGAGCGCCCTCAGACCTTCGACGCAGCCCGCGGCCGCATTGTCATACCCTTCGATGGCCCTTTTGACATCATCTCCGTCGGAGAGGACGTCGGCGGCGGCCTGAAGGTCGGCCGTGCCGAAGGATATGCCTTTATCTGTATAATATGAAGAAAGCGCCATCATCACAGAGGTCCTGACATTGCTCCTGAACACATCCGTGCCGTAGACCTTTTCGCTGTTCTCCGATATCGTTCTGTAGATGGCGGAGGTGAAAGGGTCCGATATCTTCTGATCCCTGATGGCGCTGGTCATTATCTTTTCCAATTGGGCATTTCCATTCTTCAGGGCACTCTCCGCGGCTTTCAGGATGGTCTCCATGAATGTCTCGTCGTCGCTCGGGTCGATGGGGATCTTTATCGTTCCCAGCGCTTTCGAGGTTCCGAAGTTCACGGCGGCGGTGTTGATGACGCTCCTTATCCACTCCTTTATCTCATTGGTCTCGTGCCTGTAGTTGCTTTTGAACTTCGATACGCCCTCCCACCCCATCAGATCCACGCTGGGATATTTGGCTGAAAGGGACATGGAGGGGACCTTCAC
>WRKC01000046.1 GCA_009778275.1 Methanomassiliicoccaceae archaeon | reverse complement strand
CCCCTCTTTGAGTCGCATATATCGTGTATCTCGTCGAGGATCACCCATTCCACCTTTTTCAGGTTCTCCTTGAACTTCGGGGCCGCCAGGATCAGGGCTAGCGATTCCGGTGTCGTGATGAGTATGTGCGGCGGATGCCTCACCATCTTCTGCCTTTCGCTCTGAGGCGTGTCCCCGGACCTTACCGCCACTTTGATGCCGGGCACGTTCATGCCGTGGATGGCGGCGACCTCCCTCATCTCCGCCAGCGGCGTGTTGAGATTGCGGTTCACGTCGTTGGCCAGTGCTTTCAGCGGCGAGATGTAGATGCAATAGATCCTTTCCTCCAGCTTCCCCTCGGCGGCGTACTTCGTGAGTTCGTTGATGATGCTTGTGAAAGCTGTAAGAGTTTTACCGGAGCCGGTGGGCGAGGATACCAGCACGTTCTTTCTCTGGTGTATCGCAGGTATGGCTTTTGCCTGAGGTTCAGTAAGTATATCGAACCTTTCCCGGAACCACGTCGCTATAAGCGGCTCCATCAGTGCCATTACCTCTTCCATAGAGTGTGTTCTATCAGCCTTTTCCAATGCCCTCATCATGAATCTTTTACCATTAGAATCAAGGGATATTTAGAGTATGCGCACATTATTCGCCTTTCAGTAGGGTTTCGGCGGCTGTCTCCCAGCGAAAGAAAAATAAGAGAACGGAGAAGGCGTGCTCCCTTTTTCTGCGATGCCTGTTCCTTTCGTCATGCCGTTCCTGACTGCAAAAGATATTAAATGCGGTCATCCATTGGAATGCGATGAGGAAGAGGCTCCTGCTGGCATTGTTCGCGGTCGCATTACTTGCGCTGACGCTGTCGGCTTCGCCCGTGAATGCGGATGAAACCACGGTCTCAAAGTATTATATCGAGGGGCATGTAGCAGATACCAACAGGGTAGCCCTGGAGGGGGTGATCGTTACCATTGTGGAGAAGAACACCCTCATCACGCAATATGGCGTGACAGATGCAGAGGGTCACTTCAGAGTCGGGGTTGCGATCAACACGGATCTTATGATATCCTTCACTTGCTCGGGTCATAAGTTTGTAACCTGCCCGAACACATCTTTCCCGAGCGATTCGAATAATTCGAATTATCTTAACCTCGACCTTTCGAAGGCCGCATATGACAATGCTACCCGCACTTACACCATTACCGGTCCGGTTGAGAATATGCAATGCGCAATAATGGTCGCTTTCGACGGGATCGTCAACGGTATCGTGTCATCCGAATCGGGTCCCATAAAGAACGCCGTGATCTCGCTTGCCCCGACGGAAGCCGGAGTTAAATACCCAGACTCGGTGCGTTCGGACGACAGCGGGAGATATCAGATAAAATGCCCCACCGGAACATATACGCTCACGGTCGGCTGTCAGGGCTTCAATAAGAGCGATGCCTATTCCGTGACCGTGTCCGAGAACCCGAGCACCGTCAACGTCACATTGGAGAAGAATGAACTGAAGAAATATCTCGGCTTGGATGCAGCCCATATCCTGATGCTGATCGGAGTGATATTAAGCATCATGCTGGCGGTCGCCGCATGGTTCCAGAGCGAACGCATGAGAAGGCCCAACAGCCTCGAGATAGTCGACGACAGCGCCGAGGACTACGATTCGGAAGAGTCATCTGACGAGCCTTGATCTTACGTTCTCGTAAAGGCTGCCGCCTCCCGCATCCATTGCAACGATCAGCGGACCCATCTTATCCAACCTGAATCTCCACATGGCCTCCGCCATACCCAGGTCCTCCCACTCGACCCCGATCACCTCAACGATCGATTCCGCAAGCGAGACCGCCGTGCCGCCCACTGCGGCGAGGTAAACGCAGCCGGCCTCCCGCATCGCATCACCCGTTTCTTTCGACATCCCCCCTTTACCGATGATCGCCCTTATTCCGAACCTTCTTATCATCTCCGGCTCAAGCGAGTCCATCCTTGCACTGGTGGTCGGGCCGGCGGCCACTGCTTTCCATTTATCTCCGTCTTTGATAACTATCGGCCCGGAGTGGTACAAGACCGAACCGACAAGCCCCTCGGGAACCGCCTTTCCTTGACGAGAGCACTCGACCGCTCTCATATGCATCTCGTCCCTCCCCGTGATCGCATCCCCCGTGAGATACACAGTATCGCCGATCTTCAGTCCCCTGACGGCCTTCTCCGTGAGGGGGGCCCTCAGCTCGATCATCGGTCCGCCCCCTGGCCGTACTCGACTGCCGTTCCCGTTATGCGCGCGACCGCCCTCCTCGTCGCCCAGCACCCAATGCTGACCGCTACCGGAAGACTCGCCGTGTGGCAGTATGCCGTCTTGATCCTGACCCCGAGGGATGTGGTGGCCCCTCCCAGCCCCATCGGGCCGAGCCCGCTCCCATTCAGTTTGATGAACAGTTCCTCCTCGAGCTCTTTCAGCATGGGATCGCCGTTCTCCGTGTCCAGAGGGATCATCAGCGCTTCTTTCGACATCGCCACGCAGTCTTCCGCCGTCCCTCCGATACCTATACCTATCACGCCCGGCGGGCACGGCCTTCCGCCCGCCTCCAGGACCGAGTCGACGACGAACCTCTTGACCCCCTCGATCCCGTCAGACGGGTTCAGCATCGCCAGCCGGGTCATGTTCTCCGACCCCGCCCCTTTGATCAGAACTGCTATCTCCACGAAATCATCATCTGTGGGGAGATAGTGGATGGGGGGCATACCTTTCCCGAGGTTGTCCCCGGCGTTCTTTCTGGTCAGAGGGTCCACCGTATTGGGTCTCAAAGGGACCGTTTCGGTCGCTCTTATCAATCCTTTGATTATCTCGCCGCGGATGGAGGCGTCGAACCTCCCTCTCACGAAGAAAGTCGGGATGCCCGTATCCTGGCACATGGGACGGCCAAGGACCTCTGCCTTCTTCACGTTGTCCATTATCGCCCCGAGCTGCGTCCTCGCCGTAGGATCCGATTCCCAGCCGGCGGCGGCCTCCATTGCCCAGCCTATGTCCGGCGGGAGTTTCGTATTGGCAGCCTTCAGAAGATTCGCCACTACCTGGTCGATGGGTTCCGGCAGTTTTATCATGTCCCCTTTATCGCAGTAAATGATTAAAAATGCACTCACGGCACGTAATAAAGGGTGTCGTCTATCTCCGTCACCTTTACCGTGTCGCCTATCTCGGCACCTTCCGGGACGTTCACGTCCACCGTGGAATAGTTGGACGGGTTCAGCACCTGGATCTCCTTCTCCCCTCTGCTCACGACCACAGCCTCTTTCAGGTCTCCCGACCTCTCATGCACCTTGAATGTCGGCATATCTGAGCGTTTGACGGCCCTTTCTTTGAAATTCATGAGGTCGATGACCTTGGCGCCGGTACCTGATACCCTTGTCAGCTTGAAGTGCTTCCCCTCAAAGGATATCACGTCGCCGACATGGAAGTCGGGAAGCCGTACCAGATACGTCACTCTGTACATCTCCTGGCCGTCCTCGGTCATCCCTGTGAGTTTTGCGGCCTCCTTCGTTTCGGCGCAGTAGGCATCGGCGAGATCCTTCGCTACCGTTTTCCCTAAGGATATCGATGAAAGGTAAACATCGGTCCCGCCCTGAACCTCCTCTGTTTTTGTGATAAATAGCTGTCTGTTGGTGAGGGACTGTGTGTCGACAAGGTTCTCGACCCTGTTCAGCGCCTCTCGCATCGTCCTTTTGGGAGTATCTTTTCCCGCTCTTATCTGCAGTATCGCCTCGTAGTAGTTGCCGAGCTGCCTTGAGCATCTTTTACAGACCGTGTTCTTGACCCTTACGATCGTCGAGACGGAATCTTCCGCCGTGTGTCCGTTGATGTCAAGCACCGAATCGACCACGACCATGTGCGTGTACGGCTCCTGCTCGACCGACGATGTCCGGGTGCTGACTATCTTCACCCCTTTGACGGCGGTGTCAAGGGAACCCTCCGCCGCTTCCCCGATCGCTTCCAGGATGTCTTTCGTCACCCATGTCTCCCCGTGCCCTATGTCCCCGCAGTTGGCGCATACTTTCAGATCGACATGGTGCGGAAGGAACGTCAGTTTCTTTCCGCTGAGAAGACAATCCGCACAGAGACCGTCGGTCGTGTGCTCGGTCTCTTTCCCGCACTTCACGCAGAAATTCACAATATCACAACCTGGGCGTGCTTCACCTCTCCGATGACCATAACGCTCTCTTCGGAGACAAGACCCTCTTTCACCGCCCTGCTGACGACGCGGTTGCCGACCAGGTTCATTATCGTGACCGATCTCGTCCTTTCGACGAATGCGTCCTCGGATATCGGTTCCCCTCCGTAGAAGATCTCTGACACTTTTATCTTGACGCCGTCGCCTCTGAATGTCATACCCAGGATCTCCTGGTCACAGGCGGCCAATATCCTCTCGTTATCGTGAACGTGTATCTTGCAGAGTATCATTTCATGTCCTCTTGTATCTGCCGCCGGGAGGAGGACAGAATAGTGTGCTGTCCTCCACCATTTTATTCAGTAGCTTTCGGGTCTTGCTTTCGGACAATCCGTCGCTGAGGGCATAATTGACCACCTCATCCTCCGACAGCCCGTCAGTGGTGCTGTGCTTGTTGAAGATGTCCAGCAATATTGTCAGATCGTTGCGGTCCTTCTTCGTGTAATCCGCCGACAGGTTATCGATGTCCCACTGCCCCCCGTCCGGGGCCAGTATCTTGTCGAGATAATACTCCACCAGCCTTACCGCTCTTGCCGCATCCTCGCCCTCGACGACGCGGCTCAGCCTCATTCTCGCCGATGCCTCGGACAGCCTTACATATGCCTCCAGCTGCCTTGCGGTTATGGGGACTGAATCGTTCTCCCCCGCCCCCATGGCCCTTATCGAGAGATAGTTGACCTTGATCATCTCCATGGCCTCTTCCGTCATCACCGGCACGATGCGTTTGGAATACGCCACATATTTCCTGAGCATGTCCTGCTCATAGACCGGCTTTACGGTCTGCGTCTCTTCCTTTATCTTCTTGATGTCGACACCTACGACCAGCGGCGTATCGTCCCTTATCTGTCTGGCCTGCCCTCTTCTGTGGACGTTCAGGATGTGCGCCGTAAGTTCCCTGTCCGCGGCCGCATCCGGTTTATCGGTCAGCACGAATATCAGATCGAAACGGGACATCAGGGCCGGAGGGAGATCTATCTGGCTGGTTATCGACAGGCCGACCGTATCGAACCTCCCGAATTTCGGGTTAGCCGCTGCGAGAAGCGAGCATCTGCATTGGAGGGTCGCGGTTATGCCTGCCTTTGCCACCGATATCCTCTGTGACTCCATCGCTTCGTGCAGGGAGGAACGGTCCTGAGGGGTCATCTTGTCCAGCTCGTCAATGCAGGCCAATCCCTTATCGGCGAGAACGAGCGCGCCCGCCTCGAGCGTCCATCTCCCATCCCCGAACTCGTCCTTCACCGCTGCGGCCGTCAGGCCCGCAGCGGATGCGGACTTGCCCGATGCGTATATCCCCCTGGGGGCGAGCGTGCTCATGTACCTCAATATCTGGGACTTTGCGACTCCCGGGTCTCCCACGAGAAGCACGTGCATGTCCCCTCTTATCACGGTGCCGTCGTCCATCTCTTTGTTGCATCCGCCGAACAGCTGCAGGGCTATGGCGCTCTTGACCTCCCCCATCCCGTGGATGGTGGGGGATATCGAGGACACGATGTTATCGAACAGCCTCGGGTCCCTGGACATCTCTATGATCCTGAGCTCGTCCTCTTCTGTTATCTCTATCTCATCGTATTCGTGTTCCTCGAATTCGATGGAAAGCACATCCATGAATATCTCAAAGACGGTCGTCTTGTCTCTGTCGTGCTTCTCTGC
>WRKC01000045.1 GCA_009778275.1 Methanomassiliicoccaceae archaeon | reverse complement strand
TGTGATCAGACTGATCGGGGAAGTGTCCAGGGACAGATTGGAGGTTGCTCCGCGCCTTGTTCCGAGAGGGCATCCCCTGAGCATCACCGGCACCCTCAACGCAGCACAGGTGGTCACCGATCTGGCCGGACCGATAACCATCTCCGGGAGAGGCGCCGGCAGAATAGAGACGGCATCGGCCGTGCTCAGCGATCTAGTTTCCATAATGGACGACAGAGAGGAGCGGTGAGGAAAATGTCAGAATCGGTGATAATATATGATACGACGCTTAGGGACGGTGCGCAGAGCGAGGGAGTGTCTTTCTCCCCAGAGGACGCGCTTGAGGTCCTGAAGCGGCTGGATGAGTTCGGGGTCGACTTCGTCGAAGGCGGTTGGCCCGGGTCAAGCCCCAAGGTAGATGAGTTCTTCAGATTGGCCGAAGGGCTGGAACTGAAGAACGCTCAGCTTACCGCCTTCGGAAGCACGGGCAAGCACGGCGTCCCGCCGAAGGATGACAATAACCTGAGGGCTCTCGCATCGTGCCCGGTGGAGTGGTGCTGCATATTCGGCAAAAGCTGGGATTTCCAGGTGACGAACGCACTCTGCATACCTCTCGAGGACAACCTTGACCTGATCAGGAACAGCGTCAGATTCCTGAAGGATTCCGGAAAGAGAGTGATGTTCGATGCGGAGCATTTCTTCGACGGGTACATTTCCAACAGGGACTACGCACTCAGCGCGCTGAAGGCGGCGGTCGAAGGCGGCGCGGAGTGGCTGGTGCTGTGCGACACGAACGGAGGGGTCATGATGGATGATGTGGCCCGCGCCGTGGAGGACGCGCTTCTGACATTCGAGGTTCCCATCGGAGTGCATTGTCACAACGACTCCGACCTCGCGGTCGCGAACTCTCTTGTCGCCGTAGACGGCGGAGCCACCATGGTACAGGGCACCATAAACGGAATAGGCGAGAGATGCGGCAACGCGAACCTCTGTTCGATAATGGCTGACCTGGCACTGAAGATGGAATACGAACTCAACGTAAAGGATATGAGCCAGCTTACCGCACTATCCACATTCGTATCGGAGACCGCGAACCTTGCTCCCACTCCGGGAATGCCGTTCGTGGGAGAGAAGGCCTTCGCCCACAAGGGCGGGATCCACGTATCCGCGATAGCCAAGGACCCCAGGACCTATGAGCACATAGAGCCGGGGCTCGTAGGAAACAAGCGCAGGGTCCTGATATCGGATATGGCCGGAAGGGCGAGCATATCCGAGAAACTGAAAGATTTCGGAATAGATGTCGGCTCGGAGGAGAGCCTGGCCATCGTCAACAAGGTCAAGGCCCTGGAGGCGGAAGGATATCAGTTCGAAGGAGCGGATGCCAGCTTCGAACTTCTCGTGAGAAGGTTCAGAGGAGAGATGGCAAGTCCGTTCAAGGTCACGGGATTCAGAGTATTCATCGACAATGTGGGAGAGATGCTCAGTTCGGAGGCGAGCGTCAAGGTCATGGATTCGAGCGGTAACGAAGAGCATACAGCGGCGAACGGGGACGGCCCGGTCAACGCCCTCGACAACGCCCTGAGGAAGGCGCTTTCCAAGCTTTTCCCGGTAACGGACAGCATAAGGCTGACGGACTACAAAGTGCGCGTACTGGATGAGAAGTCCGCCACTGCCGCATCCGTAAGGGTGCTCATAAGATCGACTGACGGGAAACACAGCTGGACCACTGTCGGGGTGTCCGAGAACGTCATCGAGGCAAGCTTGGACGCGCTGGTCGATTCGATAGAGTACGCGATATACAAGAACAATAAAGAGGAGGCTGCACAATGAACAAAGTGATCGTGACGCTCGTGGGAAAGGACCACACGGGCATAATCGCCTCAGTGTGCAGTTACTTCGCGGAGAATGACATCAACATCCTCGACATTAAGCAGACCACCGTTCAGGAGTACATCAACATGATGATGATCGTCGATCTCGAAAAATGCACCATGCAGTTCTCAGAGATAGTGAGCGGGCTGGATGCGGTCGGAAAGAAGGTCGGCTGCGTGATCAAAGCTCAGCATGAAGAGATCTTCGATATGATGCACAGGATATGAGGTGTTCCCATGGTAGAGCTCGGCGAAGTGTTTGAGACCGACACGATGATCCGCGATGAGAATCTCGATGTCAGGACCATAACGATGGGCATAAGCCTGCTGGACTGCTGTGATTCCGACCTGGATATCCTTTGCGATAACATTTACGAAAAGGTAACGGGAGCCGCCAAAGACCTCGTCAGCGTAGGCGACGAGATCGGCTTGGACTTCGGTATACCGGTGATCAACAAAAGGGTGGCCGTCACCCCCGTCTCGATCGTCGGCGCGTCCGCATGCGGGACGAGCGAGGATTATGTCAAGATAGCGGAGACGCTTGAGAAGGCCGCTCGCAAAGTAGAGGTGAATTTCATAGGCGGGTATTCCGCGCTTGTGCAAAAGGGCATGACCGCCGCGGACCGGATGCTTATAAGATCCATACCCAGCGCCATGGCGGCGACGGAACGGGTATGCGGTTCGGTGAGCCTCGCTTCAACGAAGACAGGTATAGATATGGATGCCGTCAAGCTCATGGGGGCTGTGATAAAAGAGACTGCGGAGATGACCAGGAACGAAGGTTCCATCGGCTGCGCAAAGCTCGTGGTGTTCTGCAACCCCGCTGATGACAATCCCTTCATGGCCGGAGCGTTCCATGGTGTCACTGAAACGGACAGCGTCATCAACGTCGGGGTAAGCGGGCCCGGCGTGATAAAAAGGGCGATATCAAAGGTCAAAGGACAGAATTTCGAGGTCCTTTGCGAAACGATAAAAAAGACCGCTTTCAAGGTCACCAGGGTAGGGCAGCTGGTCGCCAAAGAGGCATCCGAACGCCTTAACGTGCCTTTCGGCATCGTGGACCTGTCGCTCGCCCCGACCCCCGCGGTGGGGGACAGCATCGCCGACATCATACAAGAGATGGGAATAGAATACGTGGGCGCCCCCGGGACGACCGCGGCGGTGGCGATACTGAACGATCAGGTGAAAAAGGGCGGAGTGATGGCATCTTCTTATGTCGGGGGACTGAGCGGGGCGTTCATTCCGGTGTCCGAGGACCGCTCGATGGCATACGCTGCGGAGATCGGCGCCCTTACGATAGAGAAACTGGAAGCGATGACCTGCGTGTGCTCGGTCGGTCTGGATATGGTCCCGATACCCGGAGATACGAGTGTGGAGACCATTTCGGGAATCATCGCGGACGAGATGGCGATCGGCATGATAAACCAGAAGACCACCGCCGTCAGGATCATACCCGTCTGCGGAAAGAAGGCCGGGGAGACCGTTGAGTTCGGCGGCCTTCTAGGCAGTTCGCCGATAATGCCCGTCAGCAGATACGGGTGCAAGGACTTCATAGACCGCGGCGGAAGGATCCCCGCGCCCATACACAGTTTCAAGAATTGACCCTGCGCAATCTACCTATATTTGCAACGCCTGTATCGGCCGAGGAATAAAAATGGCCTACGGCAAATATTTTATGACATTGGCGGTGGTCGCGGGAGTCTCATTGTTCCTGATCGGGGCGTATGCGATCGAGCGATCATCCGACGACAACGGAAACGATCCGGGCAGCGACCTGGTACAAGTGACCCTTTCCATTGGAGAAGGGCTCGTCGTCACCTACGATGAGGTGACGATCGTGTCGGATGTTTCGTTCTATGTATCAGATGATGTGGGTCTTAAGATAACCATACCTGAGACCGGCCTTTGCTCCATGATATACGTTGACAGCGGACAAGGCGGGGGCAGCGGAGAGTGGGAAGAATTCGGACATGCGGGAGACGTGCTTGAAACGACAATCGTCGTGCTTTCGCCGCCTTTCTCCGAGAACATAACCGGAAGCATTACCTTTACTGCACAGAGTTAAATATGGGGCGGATGCCCCGACGATTCTTTTAAAAAAACTGCATTTGCTTTTCATGCAATGAACAGTATCGCCCGTGCAACCCCGCATAGACCCGCATGTCTGAAGAACCAGAAATGATATTCTGTGGCCTTTGCAAGCCCGAAGGGGATCGATGTGTTCTCATTCGATACAGGGGCGTCCGTTCTCTATCGGGTCAATACTGTTTCGGATCATGCCCCTTTATTCAATGGATTAACCCTTCTTTTCTTGGCCAGCTTTCGAAGGTCACCCTTTTTCATTGACAATTGCCAGAGATGGGAAAAAAGAAAAACATCAGGGGAGTGGACCCCTTTTGTTCAAAAAGAAATGTTTGGAAAGGGTTTGGTAAATGGTTCCGAGGTTTATTTGCACTCAATAGTCACCGACTCTGTGATCTCCCCTCTTGGGATGGTGTACTTACCGTCCGGTCCTGGCAGGAGCGTCTTCCACTCCCCTTCCTCTCCGACACGGTAGGATACCGCTCCCGAGAATCCTCCCTTAATCTCGAAGCTGTACGCGCTCTTCTTGTACACCTTGTCCTTACCGACTATGTCCGTTGAGTGTCCTACCTTGATGACGTCCACTCTCCTCTTGTAGAAGAGGAAGTACCATATCAGGACGGCCAGGAGCACCAGCAGCAGTATCGTGAACAGCGCTACCCACAGAAGCAGGTCGAAGGTGCTCTTCTCCTTGAAGTAGAGTTCCAGATACAAAGGCGCACCGAGGTCGCTGAAGCTTATCTCAGAGGACCTTTCCTTGGCCGGCGTCTCCCACCTGTCGAAGCTGTATCCGTCATCGGCGTACGCCCTGACGACGATGTCCGAATGGTCCGGAAGTGCTACCACTCCTGTGTACCTTATGAACGGTCCCCCGTTCACGCTGTACTCCGCATATCCGCTTCCCTCCATCACGTCGATCCTCAGCGTTATGTCGGTCCTCGGACCGGCGATGCTCTTCACGACTATGCTGTGGTTCATGTTCACCTTGGTGAAGGTGTAGGAGCCGCTGTCGATCGCGCTCTGGGACAGGGGCTTCCCGTCCACGAGCACCTCGACTATCCTGAACCCTTCCTTCGCGGAGAAGGCAAACTTCATGTTGGCGCCCGGTTGAACGGCGATCTTACCCGCCGGGGATATCGTCGAACCGCTGTCGGCGGTGGCGGTGATGTAGTAGTACTTGTCAGGGGGTGTTCCTGCAAGGAACACCGCCGTCAGGTCGTAGTCGTTGTCCATGCTGAAAGCGTTCGTTGCGGAAGAGGTGACGAAACCGGCCGGCAAAGCTCCGGTCGCGGGCGCAGACCAGTTGGAGAAACTCCACAGCGCGCCTGTGTTGGGAACCGCCTCGACTGACACGACAGTGCCGGGAGCGAACTCGTGGCTGAATGTCGTTACCGTTGCGGTGAAGCCTCCGTAGTTCACCGTGATGCTGCCTCCGCTTCCGTCTGCGGGGTCCGTCGCCAGGACCAGCGTGGAGCCGGAGCCGGTGAAGAAGACCGCGTTCAGCGTATAGTTGTTGCTCATGGCGAATGCGTTCGTGTCAGACAGCGGGTCGAAGGGTGATGGTACGGTCGGCAAGGCGGTCTCCCAGTTGGAGAAGCTCCAAGCAGCGGCGGGAGCTGCGCTCACCGTTACCGACTCGGATGTCTTGAAACTGCCCGTGAACGAATCTCCGGTGTAGGAGAAGCCTCCGTATTCCACGGTGATCGTTCCGCCGGTCGCCGGGCTTGCCGTCACGGTCAGTGTTCTGGATGTTCCGGTCGCCGTGAATCCTGCTGTCAGACTACAGTCATCTGCAGTGGTGAATGTCTGTACCATTGCGACAGTTCCGTCGAATCCCATCGGCGCTGTTCCGGAGTCAAGGGTCCAGTGAGTGAACTCG
>WRKC01000044.1 GCA_009778275.1 Methanomassiliicoccaceae archaeon | reverse complement strand
CGCCGGTTGCAGTCACATCTGCATTTTCGAGGATTCTGACGATACCGCCACTACCACCGACGCCCACGGTACCGCCGCCACCGATGCCTGCGCTGCCGCCCCCTATTCCGGCGCCGCCGGATCCGCCGCCGATCGCGATCACCTCTGCATGACCGCCGATAGTGATATCGCCGCCAGATCCTCCTGTGAGTACGCCTAAGGTACCGCCGCCGCCGATGCCTGCGCCGCTGCCGCCGTTATTGCCGGTTCCGCCTTTCGCCATAACCTTTGCGAATCCATCAATGATAATTATGCCGCCGTTACCGCCGTTACCGTTATTGCCCGCACCACCGCCGCCGATTCCGGCACCGCCGAATACACCCCCGGTCGCGGAAACGACTGCGTGATCTGTGATCGTTGTTTTTACATTGCTGCCAGTCCCGCCGCCTCCTATACCAGTGCCTTGTACGCTGCTTGCGATGACCTCTGCATTACCGCCGATCCAAATGATGCCGCCACTGCCGGATTGATCGCCGCCGCCGATGCCTGCACCCATACGGCTGCCGATCGCAGTCACCTTGGCGTTGTCTTTAATGGTTATTGTGTCGCCGTGGCCGCCGTATCCGCCGCCGATGCCTGCGGCTCCGCTTACACCGCCGTTCGCGATGACCTCTGCAGAACCGCCGATCGTGATATCGCCGCCGCCCGTAGAACCGCTGTACCCGCGTGAAGACCCTCCGCCGCCGATGCCCGCACCTCCGCCGGCCTGGCCGGTACCATTGCCGCCTGTCGCCGTCACTTTACCGCCATCAATGAGAATGGTGCCTCCTGTACCAGGAGCAAGGCTGGATGCTCCTCCGCCGCCGATGCCCGCAGCTCCGCCGATGGTATCGACAGATGTATCGCATCCCTTTACATTCAAGGTACCGCCGCTGATGGTGATGTCACCGGCTGATTGATTAATGGCGCCACCGATACCGGCCGCTCCGCTGTCGGTAGCGGCCACAGTCAAAGAATCTGCGATGCTGCCGGACGTAACGCTGTCGATGACAATCACAGCGCCGCTAGGTACGAGGATGCTTCCGCTTATTTTGTTCGTGCCATCTAGCAACAGAGTTATGGCTGCGCCGTCTATGAGTTCTATGTTCCCGATTATGTTTATATTATCGAGGGTCGCAGTGACGTTGACCACGCCTTCCGGGAAAATGATGGTTCGTGTCAGTGGAGTACTTGAGTCGTCCTGATAAAATACAAACTCATTATTGCTAGCCGATGAGTCAAAAATGAGCACAGGGTCTGTGAAAGACCAATGAGTGCTTGGACCGGGAGAGTCCAAATTGATCTCGATACCCGCCGCAGAGGAGTCCTCGGTGATACCTGGAACAAGCTGTACGGCCACGACCGTTGCTATCATCAATGCAAATAGAATCATCCCGTATTTGGACATGGGATGATTCCCAAAGAGTTTGTTTTTTACTTTGCTGTTATTTTGTTTCAACATGTGTTAAACACTCCGTTTGTTTTGGTTTGAACGATGTCCCAGAAAATCTTCCAGAAGACATCAAAGAATCGTTTCTAAAAAATGTTCCACTAAACTTGAGGAAAAAATGTACACTTTCCCCCCACCGGTTATTGAATCGCTGATAAGGGGATGCCATGATATTCGTTTTTCATCCTTCCTCGCCCCCCATTTTATTGAATGTGTAAGCAGGAGGTGCGGGATATAATAAAGTGTCGGCAACCCGGCGCGAAGCGGTAAAGCGTCCAACAAAAATAACTGCTTTCCCGATACTGCGCCCGGCAAGGAATAAATGTTCAACATCTGCTTTTCCAGCAATTATTATTTAAATGTAAAAATATACTGTAGACCCATGGCCAAAGAGAAAGTGACCGTTTCAGTCATAAAGGCGGATGTGGGGTCTGTGGTTGGACATTCGAGACCTCATCCCTCCATGATGCAGGTTGCCAAAGACATTCTGACAGACAAACAGAAACAGGGGACCCTGGAAGATTTCTACGTGACCCGTGTGGGTGACGATATCAACCTTTTCATGACCCATTACAAGGGAAAGGGCAGCAAAGAGATACACGGTGCCGCATGGGAATGCTTCCAGGAGGCCACCAAACTCGCCAAGTCGATGAAATTGTACGCCGCCGGACAGGACATACTGACGGATGCGTTCTCCGGCAACGTGAAAGGCGCCGGACCCGGTTCGGCGGAAATGTCCTTCGAAGAGAGGGGATCCGAACCGATGCTGTTCTTCTTCGCCGATAAGACCGAGCCCTCGGCCTTTTCGCCTATACTGTCGAGGATATTCCTGGATCCCTTCACGACGACCGGACTGGTTGTCGACGCTAGAGCGAAGAATGGCTTCGATGTCGAGATCCACGATGTGATGGACAGCATGAAGGTGGTAATGTCCTCGCCGGAGGAGACCCTCAGTATACTCGCGCTTCTCGGCGACACTTCAAGATACGCCATAAAAAGAATATGTTCAAGAGCAGGCGTAGGCCCGGCCTGCGTCGTCTCCACCGACAAGCTCAACCTGACCGCGGGAAAATATGTTGGAAAGGACGACCCGGTCTGCATCTGCCGCAGCCAGAGCGGCCTCCCTTCCGTAGGGGAGTACACCCAGCCGTTCCTTATGACGTCATGGATCGCGGGAGGATGGATGAGGGGCTCCCATTACGGCACATTCTATCCGTGCTCGCCCGAGGATTCGGATCCCACATACTTCGACGGACCTCCGAGGATATGCTGTCTCGGTTTCCAGATCAACGACGGAAAGCTTCAGGGGTTAGAAAAGATGAATTCGAAAGGAGGAGACCATATCCCGGTCGACTTCTTCGGCGGACCGACATTCGACACCGCCCGCACCAACGCGATAAAGACAAGCAGATTCTTAAGGACACAGGGACCGTTCACCCCGTCGATCCTTCCTGCTGAAGAGATGGAATACACCTCGAGACCGGAGGTCCTTAAGGAATTGAGGTCGAGGTTTGAGAAAATTGACTAAAAGGATATCAAAACCCGTTGTCATCGTCAATTTCAAAGCCTACGGCGAGGTCGAGAAAGAGGGTGCGCTCACGCTCGCAATGGTCTGTGAATCGGTTGCAGAGGAAACGGGAGCCTGCATATGCGTATGCCCGCCCTCCGTCGATCTGGGATACGTTTCCAGGAAGGTCTCCATCCCGGTCCTGTCGCAGAACGTGGACCCGCGCGCACCCGGTTCGGCTACCGGCTGGATGACCCCGTCGATGGTCAAGGGGTGCGGCGCTGCCGGGACTCTCATCAACCATTCCGAACACAAGGTCCCCAAGAATCTGATGGGGGAGTGCGTCGAGTTGTCCAAGGGGACCGAACTCGTCACGGTCGTGTGCGCGGATGATGTCCAATCTGCGGCGCAGGCGGCCGAGTTCAGGCCTGAATTCATCGCCGTGGAGCCTCCGGAGCTCATCGGGGGGGATGTCTCGGTGACCTCGGCAAACCCACGGGTGATCGAAGAGACCGTTGACGCAGTGAAAAAGGTGAATGGTTCCATAAATGTCCTCTGCGGTGCGGGAGTGAAGACAGGGGAGGATGTCAAAGCTGCGCTTGGCCTCGGAACGTCCGGAGTGCTTCTCGCTTCGGGCGTCGTTAAGGCAAAGGACCCGAGAACGGTCCTCCTTGATCTTGTGAAGTACCTATAACAACCTAACATTAGCATCCGCGCTTTATAAGAAAACATGCGGTCGAAGCTGCATGATGAAAACAAAGTGCTTGATATTCATATCTTTTCTGATATTGTCCCCGGTGCTGTTCATCGGCGATGCAGCTTCCGGAGAAGGGAACGAGGGGGTGCTTCTCTACGAGGTGCAGCCATTCGGACAGTATGAGGGCGTGTCCCTCTTCAATTACGGCACCTCGGCCGTGAACCTGAGGGGCTGGCATCTCACTGACGGCGAGGGGACGCTTGCCTTTGAAAGGGACCTCTACATCGGACCCGGGACCAGATTGACGATCGTGAAAGCAGTGGGCGATGGGGATTGGTTCTCCGATAGGGATAGCGTCATCACCTTCACGGACAGCCGCATCCAGAAAAGCGGAAGCTTCGTGCTTGCCGATGCGGGGGACGATGTCTACCTTTACCGCAGCGGGGTGCTGGTGGATGCAATGTGCTACGGACAGAAAACGGCCGATATAGGCTGGGTGGGCGACCCCGTGAAGCTGCCGTCCGGCAAGTACCTTCTGCGCACATCATCCATCGACACCGATACCTCATCCGACTGGATAGCCACAAAACCCGGCCTCACCAATATCACTTTCGATCATGACCTGTATTTCGACGCTTTTGTCACGCCGTTCAGCTTCCCGGAGTCCTCCGGAACCCCCATTTTCAAAGAGATAGAGAATGCCGAGAAAGAGGTCCTGATATCCATCTATCTACTTTCAAGCGTTCAGCTGGTCGCACTGCTGTGCGAGCAATCGAAGAAAGGAGTGGTCGTACGCATTCTGTTGGAGGGAAATATGCTTGGAGATAATGGTTTCGGAACAGAGCTCACTCTCATGAGGTCCCTTGTTGACGCGGGCGCAGAGGTCTGCCTGATCAACGACTCCGTAGCAGGCAATTTTGAGCGGTATTCCTACGTCCACAACAAATATGCCATTGTAGACGAACGGACGGTTGTTATCACTTCGGAGAATTGGACCCAGGACAACCTCTCCCCCCATTGTTATAACAGAGGCTGGGGGGTCGTTATTGAAAGCACGGAATATGCGGAATATGTCAAAAGGATCTTTCTAAATGATTCGGACCGGTCATTCGGGGACGTCCGTTACCTGTTGGAATATTCTCCGGGGGTGAGACCTTATGCGGGTGACCTTACGTACAGCGGGGTACCGTCCTTGTATGAGACCTCGACCTTTGATGCCAGGGTCATGCCTGCTTTCTCCCCCGACAATTCCCATTCCGCTTTAAGGTATTTTATCGATAATGCGGAGACCCGGGTTTATTCCCAGCAGCTTAATCTGGGAAGTTCGTATCAATCACTGACTGGATCCTCTCCGCTGAAGTGGCTGTCGGACGCTGCCGAAAGAGGAGTGGATGCCAAACTGATCCTTGATGCGACATTTGATAAAAAAGCCGTTGAAGAGATCGTCGACCGTATCGACAGTACGACGGAGATCAAGGCATTGGCGGTCAGCGGACGCGATTCTCTCTTTGAATTGATACATAACAAAGGAGTAGTGATCGATGACCTCGTATGGGTATCTTCGGTCAATTGGACGGAGAATTCGTTCATGAATAACAGGGAGATCGCGGCCCTGATAGATTCCCCGGAGGTCGCTGGATTCTTCGCCGAACTGTTCCTGGAGGATTGGGGTGTCAATCTGCACACGGTTGAGGAGGTGGGATTGGAGATAACGACGAAAGAGATCTTCGCCAACGGCGAGAGGCTCCATCTTTTCACAGTATCCGGTCCGGAGTCCGCGTCATACAAATGGGATGTTCTGGGTGACGGCAATGTCAGGAACTCGTCCATCAACAAGATCATCTGCAGGGACCTTCCCGGCGGTACCTATGAGATCACCGTGGCGATGGACGGCACCGAATACTCCGCTTCCCTCACGTACACCATAGAAACGGAAGCACCGCCGACCCCTGATGCCGGGGCCGATCATTATTGGGTCGTTGCCGCAGCGGCCATCGCATCATTGGGAGGTGCGGGGGCCATTATCGGAAGGAGGAATATTAACCGCTGATGCCATTACGGGCCGATGTATGTAAGGCAGATGCTCGTCTCCGATATCGACCGCGTATATGAG
>WRKC01000043.1 GCA_009778275.1 Methanomassiliicoccaceae archaeon | reverse complement strand
AGTTCCTTCTCCTCCTCAAGCACCGAACCCCTCTGCACCGATGCAAGCTTCTGTGCAATGAGGTCAGGATCCTTCGGCATGAGCCTTTTGTCAATGATCTTCCCCGTTTTCTCGTCGATGAGGAAGATCCCGAACCATTTCGTTACAAGCACAGCCATGCGATCACATCTTCATTAGTTTCTTTACCTCGGATGCGGGAAGTTCGTCCGCATCCCCCGCCACGATCTGCAGTTTAGCCTGGAACTCCAATTCCTCCATCCTGTTGAACGCTTCTTCCAAGGTCCTGCCCTGGGTGATCGCGCCGTGTCTCTCCATAAGCATAGCTTTGCATGAGGAGTGCTCCGCCACGGCTTCGACCAGTTTCTTCGAGCCGGGCGTGAAGTAGCCTATCAAAGGAACATCACCCAACAGGATGACCCCTTCGGGCGTGAGGGCGCTCTTTATCTTCTCCCCTCTGACCGCCAACACCGTGCAGTGGAGGGGGTGGCAGTGTATCACCGAAGCGGTGTCCGGGTTTGCTTTGTACAATGCGATATGGAACCCTTTCTCCATGGACGGTCTGCCGTCGGAGAGTGCTTTCCCCTTCATATTCACCAATACCATGTCCTCCGGCCTCAAAAGGCCCTTGTTCCTGCCGGATGGGGTTATTATGAACTCCTTTTCATCAAGGCGCAAGCTCATGTTCCCTCCGGCGGAGACGGTGAGGTTCCTGTCATAAAGAAGCTTGCAGATCTCTGCCAACTTGCCGCGTGCGAATTGTTCATTCATCGTCCATCACCTTCCTGATATCCTTTGGACCAAATATGCCTTTCTCGGTTATGAAACCGGTGACAAGTTCCGCTGGGGTAACGTCAAATGCGGGGTTGAGGGCGGGGGACCCGGCAGGGGCTATTCTCATGCCGTACATCTCGGTGACCTCTTTCTCAGACCTTTGTTCGATAATGATGTCCTCTCCGGACATTGTGTCGAAATCGAATGTGGATACGGGAGCCGCCACGTAGAACGGGATGCCGAAGTGTTTTGCGGCGATCGCTTTGTCGAAGGTCCCTATCTTGTTGGCGAAGTCCCCATTGGCGGTTATGCGGTCCGCTCCCGTTATTATCATGTCCACTCCTTTCTCCATGTAGTATGCTGAGGCGCCGTCAGGAATTATTGCGTGATTGATCCCTTCCTGCCCGAGTTCCCATGCGGTGAGTTGCATACCTTGAAGTCGGGGTCTTGTTTCCGAGGCATACACGAAGAACCTCTTTCCGGCCGCCCACGCTTTCCTTATCGGCGCCAGAGCCGTTCCGACATCGACGGTCGCCAAAGCTCCCGCGTTGCAATGGGTCATGACCTTCATGCCGTTCTTTATCAGTTGCGAACCGTACTCTCCGATCCTTTCGCACTTGCTGACGATCATGTCCGCATAACCGTTGGCGGCCTCTACGGGTTCGGAACCGTTCCTGAGAAGAGAATACATATGGTCCACGGCGAAGAAAAGATCGTTCGCCGTCGGTCTGGCGGCCTTGATGTTCTTGGACGCAAGGTCGAGATCGAACCCGGAAAGCGCCGCGAGACACATGCCATAGGCCGCAGCGGCACCGATAGAGGGCGCACCGCGCGTCGTCATATTCCTGATGGCCTCCGCAACATCCCCGTAGTCATCGAAACCCACTACGACAACCTTATGCGGAAGTTCTCTCTGGTCGATCATCATTACTTTCCCTCTGTCGAACCAGACAGCCCTCATGTCGATATTCCCGTTCTCCGTCCTGACTTTCAAGAGCAATTCTCCTAATATGTCAATCAGTTAGTATTATATAGGCGTTGGTGTGAAGCCACGTCTCAGAGAAGCATGGAATTTTTCGCATATCTGGGTAATTGAATTTTTGATAAAAAACTTACACTTTTTCCGGTGGATTTTCAACCAAAACTTACACTTTTTCCGAGAGAAAGTTCGCATTGAACGTCAGGGGCGCAGCAGTTCTCTCTTCTCGGGCTCGAAAGTAAGGACCACTCCGTTTCCCAGCACGGCGCTGTCCTTCAGGACCAGTTTGACACCGTTCTCTGCAACCCACCCCTCCCCGTCTACGGGCGTCGGGGCGGTCCTTCCGCCGATGACCAGTCCGCTTATGAAAACCGTATATCGATCGACAAGCCCCTCTTTGAAGAAAGAGGCGATCGTCTCCCCCCCGCCCTCGACAAGGATGCTTTCGATGCCGATCTCTTCGGCAAGCGTTTCAAGGATCCCCGAAAGGCCGAGTTCTCCCTCATAACGTATCGTTTCTTCGCAATCCCATTCTTTTTCGCAATGGGAGGACGTTATCATCACCGTGGGCGCGCGTTCGTCCAGTACCAGAGCCCCGTCGGGCGTCCTGCCGTGCGGGTCTATTACTATCCGTATGGGATTCGTATCATAGTCAAGCTCTTTGAGAGTGAGATGCGGATCGTCGGCAAGGACCGTGCCCACACCAACCAGTATCGCGTCGTATCTTCTTCTCAGTTCTTTGACCCTGCTCTTATCTTCTTCGGATGATATCTTCACCTGT
Source organism: Methanomassiliicoccaceae archaeon (assembly GCA_009778275.1). Taxonomy (GTDB): domain Archaea; phylum Thermoplasmatota; class Thermoplasmata; order Methanomassiliicoccales; family Methanomethylophilaceae; genus Methanoplasma. The sequence goes on along the minus strand of WRKC01000043.1, from coordinate 2,842 downwards.
TTCCTGTCGACCCCGGCGATCTTCCCGTCGGCGGACATGGCGCAATTGACATGTATGAAAGGTCTCACGGATACCCCTCCGAGGACACGGAGAAATGGTACCCGTCGCTCTTCCTCTCTACGCCGAACCTCACGTTGAGGAAAGACTCCAAAGTATCCATCTGGCTCAGCAGGTGCTTGCTTATTCTGGAGACCACGAAGCTGCTCTTGCCCTCCGCCATTGCCATATATGGCAGGAGCTGGTCGGCGGTGTGCACATCTATCGTGGAACAGCAGTTCATCTCTTGGAGGAGGTCCTTGGCCGCATCGACACCCGACTGTTCCGCGGAGTGCCCTCTCGAAGTAAGGACATTGCTTGAGAGCTTTCCGTTCTCGTAGTTCGCGACAAGGACCAGCCCGGCTCCCCGGGAGTTCCCCGCGCTGTTCTGTATCTCCGTCTCCACGTCATACCCGTCCCCGAGGGTCTTGATACAGGCGTCCACCATGTCTCTCGCGATCCTTTCCGAAAGATGCTGCGTGAAACATCTGACCTTGATGTACTTCAGTCTGCCGAGGTCGTTGAGCTCGAGAGGCGATATCTTTCCGACAGGATCCATAGTAACAACGACATGTCCTCCGCCGATGGGATAGAACCCTCTTTTGATGATGTTCAGCTGGGCGTTGATCCCCATCTTTTTCATAAGAGGGAAAAGGACCAGCTCATAAGAATCCAAGGGAGGGGCCCACATGACATTCGTCCCTCCGGTTATGTCGATCGTCAGCCTTTCCTTGTTCTTCCTGGCTGCGAGGAGGACCGCCTGCAACACCAGGCTGATGCTGCCCGCCGACCCGATATCCATCTTCAAAAGGGAATGTTCCTCATTCCCGGGATAGAAAGTGAGCTCGCTGGACCCCATGGTGTTCCCTTCCGCCTTCGAACCGGTCATCATGGCCACGGCGCTGATCGCGGTGTTGTGCTGTTTCGACAGGCCGTTTGTGGGCCTGGTCTCCCTTATGCGCGTAAGCTTGGTGGGGATGCCGGTTATCGCAGACAGAGCCACGGACGTCCGGACCATCTGTCCGCCGCCTTCTCCTCTGGAGCTGTCTATCTCAAGCATGCTATCGCTGACATAATGCTGGTTAACCATATATACCTTATAACTGAATTTTTATGATTCGTTAACGTTGGAAAAATCCACTTGGAATGCATGCCGGCACTGCGGACAAACAACGTTCTTCTTATTGGTCCCGTCCCCGTTGATCAATGCATAGAAAGACTGCAGGAAAGAAAGGTCGGAGGCAAACAGCCTCTCTATGACGCCAGTATCGATCTGGGGCACGTCTCCCAGCTTTATAATGACTCTGGAGAGCAAAATAACGATCATATATGACGGGTTCTGCTGAACTCTGGGATCGCGCATCGGCAGGATCTCATCGGCGGCTGTCGCCAGACGCATCATGCCGGTTTTATGCAGAGCCCCATTTTCGTCGGCGTACCCTACCGGCAAGGTGAATTCGAACTCCGTCTTCAATGTTGTATCTTGCTCGGCGGGCACTGTCTTAATGATCCGTTCAGCTGCGATTTTCAACTTCCCATCTGCGATTATCTTGTCATCGGTCATAACATGCTCCCCTCAATGATCTTTCTTATGTGTCTCTAAGTATACATTCTTATTCGGTATTCCATCAGGCCTGTTATTTTTCATTGACCTTCCTCCGCCGCGTATCAAAAAGAACACTACACATCATTCTTCAAAACGAAAAACAAACTTAAGTTCTAACGCAAGGAGTGGTGCGATTGCCGGGAATCGAACCCGGGTCAGAAGCTTGGGAAGCTCCCGTCCTAACCGCTGGACTACAATCGCTTGACCGCACATAATCATGGGTCGAATATATCCTTTTCCTCAGCGGACGTGACTACCTAACTACAATTAGCGTCCGGGGTTAAAAAACTCCCCCGGACATCGATATGCAAACATATTGGAGGCAAAACAAATGTATTGTAATAACTGCGGCAATCGGATGGAGGAACTCCAGGAGTATTGCGACAAGTGCGGGAACAGGGCCGGAATGAAGGGGGCGGCAACGGCCGCCCCCTCTCAGATGATGTACATACGCGAGAAGAGCACGGGAATTGCGACCCTGCTCGCGCTCCTGTGGTCGGGGTTGGGACATTTATACGTCGGCAGGGTCGGGCGCGGGATCGGACTGATGTTCGCTCATCTGGGTCTGATAATCGGAGGCGTATTCTTCGTGTTGGTCGGGGGGCTGTTCGGAGGTCTGGGCGGGGCGGTGGGCGGAGGGATACTCGTCATCGTGCTGCTTTTTGCCGTTTGGGTATGGAACATATACGATGCGCACAGACTGGCGAACGATTACAATGATTCACTGAGGAGCAGCGGAAGGCGCCCTTGGTGATATCAGAACGCTGAAACTATTTCTTCCTTTTTTATTATGAACAGTTTTTAATAATCCCTCTGTGATTGTGGCGCACCGGGCTCGTGGTCTAGGGGTTATGACGTCGCCCTTACAAGGCGGAGGTCGCCGGTTCAAATCCGGCCGGGCCCACCACTTTTGTTTTTGAAAAAAAAAGTTTTTTGAACCGTAAGAATGGAGGAAGAACAAGGATTATCCTTAGGGTTCATGGTATGTTACCTTCATTGGAGGTATCATCCATCCATATGATGTATGAGATATATAAAATGTTGTGTTGAATACGAACAGGACAGTGGCCGTCGTTTCTGCTTAGCTTGCAAAGAACGATCAAAAAAACCCAAATGACCGCCCCAAATAAAATGTGACCCGTGCATTCAATGATTGCAACAACAGAACAACACGGGCTGGTTGTAAAAGGGGTCTCGAAG
>WRKC01000042.1 GCA_009778275.1 Methanomassiliicoccaceae archaeon | reverse complement strand
GGTGAATCCTTTCTTCTTCCATTCGTTGCGGTAGTCGGGGACCTTCCACGGATACTTGATGGTCACTTTGAGAACGGCGTGGTCGGAGCCCCTGTAGAAAAGACGGTCCTTTTCCGTCCTTATCACCTCTGGGTCTCTTTCCAGGACCTTCTCCGTTTCTGCTGCGGGGTCAACAATGAAGAAGTAGGGATCGAACCCGTAGGACAGGATCGTGACGGATCTCTTATCCCTTGTCTTGCCGAACAGCTCTACGAAAACGTTGCCGCTCTCGTCGTTGCTGTAGGAAGCCGTTATGAGTCTCACATCAATTGTTTCCATACGATCACTTATTGGCCACGATCCTTATCACATCGCCATCCTGAAGGATGTAGTCGGCCCCGACGGCCCTTTTCGTTCTGGCGTTGATCGCCCTTATGAATTTGTCTCCCAATTCGGTGTGGACCTTGTAGGCAAGGTCCCTGGCCGTCGAGCCTCTGGGCATGAGGAAGCAGTCGGGCAGTACGCGCCCGAAGTGATCGGTGTATTTCGATTCGTCCTCTACCGGATACACCGCGATAAGATCCAACATCCTGAAGACGCAGTCCTCCAGGCACGCCTGCACTCCGGTCCCGTTGTATCCTTTCATTTTCTCTCCCATGTATTCCAGAGCTTTTCTCTGTCCTTCGCTGAGCGTTATGCCGGGCTTAATCGTAAAGCCCGGGTCACCGGGAACGTAATCGATGAGGCCACCCGCACCTGCTTTTTTCAGGGCGAGCTCCGTCTCTGCGAGGGTGGGAACAGCCCTGTCGCCCATTTTTCTCAGCTTGTCAAGATTCTCCGGAGGAGATATGTCCGCTTTGTTCATCGCTATGATCATCGGTTTGGATATCTCTCTTATCTTGATGCAAAGTGACAGCAGCGTCTCGTCGTCCCACAACGTAGGGTCCTGCGGCAGCTCAACGTGCCTCAGCGCATCTTTGATCTGTCCTTCTGTCACGTTCAGGCCCGCGAACCTTTCCTGAAGTATGGTCTCCGGCTTGCTTCCCTGCATCTTCGCCTGTCTGGCGATCTTTGACAGTCCGTTCTTTATTATCTCTCTCATCCAGAGGGCTATCTCCCTTCTCAGGAAGGCAACATCCTCCGAAGGGTCATACTTGCCGGGGGCGATGGTATTTCCTTCAATGTCCGTGGTCCCGCTCGCATCCACGACATTAATGAATGCGTCCGCCTGCCTCAGATCGTCTAAGAACTTATTCCCCAGGCCTTTCCCTTCCCAAGCATCCGGGACAAGGCCAGCTACGTCCAGCAGCTCGATGGGGACCATCCTCGTTCCGTTTATGCAGGCGGAGTTGTGAGGGGTGCACTGGACTCCAAGTTCCTTGCACGGGCACGGCGCTCTGACGTATGCCATACCTTTGTTGGGCTCTATCGTAGTGAAGGGGTAATTCGCGATCTCCACCGGCGCCATCGTCGCGGCGCCGAAGAATGTTGATTTCCCGACATTCGGTTTTCCTACTATGCCTACCTGCATATGATCTTATGTGTATGGACCTCAGGATGTTATACGTTTGCCGTTCCATACTCTGTCAATGTGCGTTTAGCGCCGCACTTTTAGACATTATAAACAAAAAATGGGGCTGTCCGCCCCGGTTTGGAAAGGACTGTTCTGTTCCTTAAGCGGATTTTCCGATAGTGAAGAATTCTTTGACCTTCGGGCGGAAAAGATAGTACAGTATCAGCAGGCTTATGATCAAGGGTACGAAGAGCGGAACGGTCACTGCCGCGTCCACACCTCCGTCAATGAACACTAAGGCTATCGATGCTATCGAACCAACCAATGCGAGAATGTAAAGGATGACCGCTATGTACCACATAATGGACCATCCTCTCCAAATACCTACCCCTATGATAAGGAATATGATGCCGACCACGAATCCGCTGTACCCGACGGCGTTCATCAGGTCTCCGAGGTCGACACCCGCATCTGCAAGCATGGTTGATGAAAAGAGCGCTATTACTGCTGCAAGCAGGATCAGAAAAGCCATTATCAACGTGATCAGTCCGATCAACGCGATCAGGATGGGTCTTTTTTTGCCTTCCATAGCGATTGGAGCCTATATTGGATAATAAAACTTTCCCCAGAAATGACCGTTTCTGATGGCGGCCACATGGCAGATCAGTCGAGAAGGGACAGTTTTTCCTTGCGGCACAGAAATATCGAATCGGCTATCTCCCCTATCTCCGCCGGCCGCAGATCTTCGATCCTTGAATCCAGGAACGGGATGTTCCACCCTTCCTCGATCAACTTTGCGGCCTTGAGAGAGGTACCTATCTTTTTCCTTCTGTGATTGAAAGTGATCTCCGTCACTCTGAAGAACAAACCCTCGTCAAACACGGTGAACGGCGCCGGTCTCGGCACGATCTCCACTATAGCCGAATCGACCTTCGGCTGAGGTTTGAATCTGGAACTCGGCACCTTTTCCAAGATGCGACAATCCGCTTTGAAAAAAAGATTGACGGTAAGCCTGGAATAGTCCGGGCTTCCCACGTCCGCCGTCATCCTATCGGCGAACTCCTTCTGCACCATGACTATCGCCTTTCTGAAACTGCTCTCCAGAAGTTTGAAGATGATCGGCGTGGACACACTGTACGGAAGGTTGCTGACGAATACGTCAAAGGGAGGGAAAGGGACCTTGACGGCATCCCCTCTGATCAGATGCAGCTTTTTTCCGTACGTCGCCTCAATGTGGTCGGCAAGAGCGTCATCTATCTCGATGCAGGTCAAGCTGCCGGAACGTTCCACGAGTTTAGATGTGAGTATGCCGAGCCCGGGGCCGACCTCCAACACAAGGTCCTCCGCGGATATCCCGGCGAGGTCCACTTGGCGTTCCGCCACCCTGTCGTCGATAAGAAAATTCTGGCCTTTGCTCTTTCTCGGGACCACGCCCGTCTCGGCAATAAGTCTGCTGGTCTCTCCTCTGTTCATTTGGACACGAAGAGATAACGTTTCATTGTGTTGTCTGTCAGCTCAAGCACTATGCGCGCGGATATGAGCTTCTCCGGGCCTTTGATCGCCGTGCGTTCGCTGAGGTCTTTAAAATCCTTAAACGGACCGTTCTTCGCGCGCATATCAAGTATCGTCGTCATCGTTTTCTTACCGAGGCCGGGAAGTTCTTCCAACAGGTGCTTTCTCATCGAGATCGGTTCGGCCTCGTTAAAGAATCTTATGAACCTCGGCTGGTTGGACAGAACTATCTCGTTCACGCAGTACTCCAATTCAGCCACCGCGCCGTGGGTGAGTTCCGAGGGCCCGACACGTCTCTTCACGTGGTCGATTATGGTCCTTTTCGCCGGGTCCTTTCCGATGTAGACCCTCTCGCCGATGTTGATGACCGCATTCGCTTTAGGGACAAGCTCGAAGAGTTTGAATTCCTCATCGCCCAAAGCATAGCACAGAGGCTCTTTCTTTCCGAAATTGCCGGTAGGTATGCCTTGCGAAAGATAATCCAAAACGTATGCGTACTCTTCCATCGAGACCCCTCAGTGAGAAATCTTATTACAGGTATTTACTTACTACCTCGATTACTTTCTCGATAGTCTTTGGTTCGATCGCAATCCTTTCTTTAGAGAATATCGCCCGCACATCCTCCGGATATTGCGGAAGAAGATCGGCCACCTTCACGGCGGCATATTCCGTCACGCCGCCGATCGCGAGGATCTCTTTCGCGAGCGCATCCGCATTCTCGACCGAGAGTGTGCATACCGCCCTCGCATGCTCCATCGCGGCCTTTTGCGAAGTAAGGAGTTCCCTCTTCTCATGCTCTTCAGTGAGAAGGTCCCTGACCTCTGCCAGCGTTACATAGTGCTCGGGCATTAGGATCACCGTCGAAAAATGCTCATTCTCTGTTCCTTACGAGGTGTTCCGGGCGCGCCACGACCATTTTGGTCTTGTTGCCGTCCTTTACGTCAACCTCATATGCGGCCCCCCTGGGGCCGATGATCACGCCGGTAAGCCCGTGGAATCTGGAGAACGGCATTCCCTTGTGGACGCTGGGATCGATTATGATGTTGACCTTTTCCCCAGCTTCGAACTGCTGGAAGGCCTTTGTTATTGGCGAAAGTCCGCGCGCCCTCGGTTTTTTCTTCAACAGCTGGCGGGTCTTTGTCCTTGTTCCTCTGGATGCCTGCATCTTAATCCCTCGTTGATTCCTGGTAGTTGATCGCTATCACATCAAGCGTCTGTACAGCACACCGCACTTCGAGGGCGTCGGAGAAGTTCGGCACCGTCCTTCCCTCGTCGCCGGACACGAACTCCTTGATGTAGGTCCCGGATTCCGCGTTCACGGTGAGGTCGAACTCGTCATCGCCGATCATCTCCGCCTCGACCCATCGGATCACCCTCTTTCTCACAAGGTCGGCACGTCTGTGCTCAACCCTGCGTGGGGTCCTCTGGTCGATGTGGACATTCTTGAATGATAAAGCTACCTCATTTACTCTTTCTTTATTAACTTTCCCCTCGGCCCTCACTCTTGCTTTATAGGTCTTATCCGGGTCTGCGCTCTTATATCCCTGCACCATGTCGCGGGGGACGAAGTGCAGTCTCGCGTACCCCGCAAGGTCCGACGCATTAGCCCTTCTTTCGAGCTCGTCAAGGTCGATATCTCTTGATCTGGGTCTGCTTATCTCAAGCACGAACGGCCTGCCTTCGCCGAGCATGCAGGCATCGATGTCCTCTCTCCCCATTCCGTGCAGGAAGTGCTCGTCCCCGCCACTCATCTCCAATGCGATATCGCCGATTATCTCCTGTACGGATGTCTGGTACATCTTTCCGGTACCTTTGCATCTGCCGCATCCCTTGCCTTTGCAGACCCTGCACGGCCAGATCGTCTGCGGTATCTCGCGGCTGTATTTGAAGTACCTTCCGGCGATGAAGATCGGCGCTATGTCCAAAGTGACATCCGCGAATCTTGTATCTATGCAGGCCACGACCTGGGGGTTCTTGAACTCCACTGGGCGGTTGATCATCGGAAAGGCGAGTTTTCCGATCTCTCTGTTGAGCTCCGTTTTGATGGCCTCGGCGTTCTCAAGCCCGTACTTCTCCCACAATTCCTTTTCTTTATCGGCGATCTCCGGCTCCACCCTCGAGCCCACGAGGAAATTGTCCGAATGGACGCTGTTGACGCTCTCGGCCACGACAGCCGCGAATCTATCCATGAGTTCGAACACATTCTCGCAGAGGCTGCACATCTCAGGGGAAGGAACATGCTTGCCGCTTCCCGACAGGGCATCTCTTATCATCCGGCCGCGGAGGTCGTTGGTCATCCC
>WRKC01000041.1 GCA_009778275.1 Methanomassiliicoccaceae archaeon | reverse complement strand
CAGCAGATGGCTAACTTTTAAATATAATTTCTCCAATGAAGTGCCACCGTCAAGAGGTCTAAAAATGATCTTCAAGCTAACGACTGAGCTTATTCTTCTTAAGTAACTCAGTGGAAGCTAAGACGGTTTGGTGATTTTTATGAAAAAACAACAAACCAGTGAAAGCGCTAAGAATTTGGAAAACATGCTGGCAGTGAGTCCTTTCAACCAGCTTGCGCTCTCTGGTGTGGGCCCCATCAAAGATGTAATGATCTTTGATACCACTCTGAGGGACGGCGAGCAGGCCCCCGGGATCGCATTGAGCCCGGAGGACAAGATACGCATAGCCATTGCCCTCGACGATCTCGGAGTGGATATACTGGAGGCCGGGTTTGCAGCTTCCGGCGAGACGGAAAGAGAGATCATCTCAGAAATAGCAAGATCCAACCTGAATTCCAAGGTATGCAGTCTGGCCCGTGCGGTCAGGTCCGATATCGACGCCGTCATAGATACGGGAATAGACATGGTGCATACTTTCATCGCAACATCGGACCTGCACATGAAATATAAACTGAAGATGACACCCGACGAGGTGAAGGCCAAAGCGGTGGAGGTCGTGGAGTACGCAAAGGCCCATGGTCTGGAAGTGCAGTTCTCATGCGAGGACGCTACAAGATCGGATCTGGACTTCATGAAGGATATATTGAAAAGTGTTCAGGAAGCCGGTGCGGATTCGGTCAACATACCGGATACGGTCGGCGTCATAACTCCCCGCGCGATGGGCTATCTGATAAGCGAACTGAAAAGCGTACTGAGGGTCCCCATCTCGGTGCACTGCCACAACGATATGGGCCTGGCCGTCGCCAACTCCATAGCCGCCATCGATTCCGGGGCAACGATATGCCATGTCTGCATGAACGGCATCGGCGAGAGGTGCGGCAATGCATCCTTGGAAGAAGTGGCCGTGAACCTGTTCGCGAACTATGGGATCCAGACGGTTGACATGAGCAAAATAGCCAATACGTCCAAATTGGTGGAGAGGATCACAGGCTTCGGCCTTGCCGGCAATAAGCCGATCGTCGGAAAGAACGCCTTCGCCCACGAGTCGGGGATACACGTCCACGGGGTGATGAGCAATTCCCTGACGTACGAGCCGTTCAAACCAGAGATGGTCGGCGCGGACAGGGCAATAGTGATAGGCAAACACTCCGGAGCGCATTCGGTCCAAGGAAGGCTGGACGCACTGGGAGTAGATTTCCCCGCAGAGAATATGCAGGAGCTGCTGGCGACGGTCAAGAAGATCGCCGTCGGGGACAAGATGATCGATGACGCCGAACTGCTGGCAATAGTCGATAACATCGTCTGGAGGAACACGACCAAAACGACGGCCGTATCCCTGGACGAACTGACGGTATTGACGGGAAAGAACACCACTTCGACGGCGGTCGTCACTGTGACGATAGACAAGAATGACAAACGGACTGCCGCGGACGTAGGCGTCGGGCCTGTGGATGCCGCCATCAACGCCATAAGGAAAGCGATCAACGACAAGATAACCATGGAAGAATACAAACTGAACGCGATAACAGGAAAGAGCGACTCGATCTGCGAGGTGACCGTAATGGTCAAGAATGTGCGGAACGATGGCGCCCTGGCGGTAGGAAAGGCTGTCGGCCTGGACATCGTGGAGACGTCCGTGGATGCGATGATGGCTGCGATAAACAGAGACTACGCCAGACGGAGGGATGCATGATGGGGAAGACCATCGCAGAGAAAATATTGTCAAACAGGTCCGGGACAGACGCCAGAGCCGGCCAGATCGTGGTCGCCGACATCGACTACGTGATGGTCAACGATGTCACCGGACCCATAGCGTTCAGGGAATACGAGAAAATGGGCTCCGGGACGATGTTCAGGGAGAGAATGGTCCTCATACCGGACCATTATGTCCCTAACAAGGACGTCGCTTCAGCGGAGCAGGCCAAAGAGATGAGGGACTTCGCCAAGAACCATGGGATAAAGAACTATTTCGAGATCGGAAAGGGCGGAGTGTGCCACCAGCTCATGATCGAGGAGGGGTTCGCCGCCCCCGGAAGGCTGATCGTCGGCGCTGATTCCCACACATGCACGTACGGAGGCATCAACGCATTCTCCACCGGCATCGGTTCCACCGAGGCCGCCGTAGCATTCTCCACCGGAAGGCTGTGGTTCAAGGTCCCTGAGACAATAAAGGTCGAATTGACCGGCAGATTCAGAAAGAACATCGGCGGGAAGGACCTTATAATCAAGATCATAACCGACATCGGCGTCGACGGCGCCAATTACAAAGCGTTCGAGTTCCACGGGGACGGCGTGGGGAACATGTGCGTCTCCGACCGGCTGACGGTCTCCAACATGGCGATAGAGGCCGGAGGCAAAGCAGGGATATTCCCCTGCGACGACCTCACGAAAGAGTACATCAGAGAGACGGTAAAGGGAGAATATACGCCTGTCTCGGCGGATCCGGATGCGGATTACTGCATGACCCTGAAGTATGACCTCTCAAAGCTCGAATCCATGGTGGCGTTCCCCCACCTGCCCAGCAACGGCCGTGCCGTGAAGGATACCGATGTGAAGATAGACCAGGCCTACTTGGGCTCCTGCACGAACGGGCGCATCGAAGATATGAGAAGAGCGGCAGCCATTGTGAAAGGAAGGAAAGTACACCCGGAGGTCAGGTTCCTGGTGGTCCCGGCGACGCAGAGAGTATACAGACAGATGCTGGATGAGGGGCTGATGCAGATATTCATGGATGCGGGCGCTTTCATATCCGGCCCCACATGCGGCGCGTGCCTGGGCGGATACATGGGAATATTGGCAGCGGGAGAGAGATCCGTCTCTTCTACTAACAGGAACTTCATAGGAAGGATGGGAGATAAGAACTCAGAGGTCTACCTGACCGGGCCGGAAGTGGTCGCGGCATCGGCCATAGCGGGCAGGATAGTCACCCCGGATCAACTGGAGGGATGCTGATGGCGAAGATACAAGGAAAGGTCTGGAGATTCGGGGACAACGTCGACACCGACCAGATATTGCCGGCGGAACGCCTGGTGTCGACGAACCTGACGCACCTCAACGATTTTGTGTTCGAGAAGGTAAGACCGGGGATCGCACCTGAAATAAAGAAAGGGGACATATTGGTCGCCGGAAAGAATTTCGGGTGCGGTTCGTCCAGAGAGCATGCCCCCCTATCGCTGATACAGGCGGGTTTCTCTTGCATAATAGCAGAATCCTTCGCGCGCATATTCTACCGCAACTCCATGAACATCGGGCTGCTGCTGGTGGAGTGTGGGGTTGATGTCAAAGAGGGAGATGCGATAGAGATATGCACCGAGACGGGGAAGGTCAGGGACCTGAAGAGCGGCGCCGAATTCGAATTCCAGCAGTATCCTCCTTTCATAACCAAACTGATAGAATGCGGAGGATTGGTAAATTTGGTCAAGGAGGGTAAGTTTTGAAGCATCTCGCAATAGTACCGGGGGACGGTATCGGAAAGGAGGTCATCGACGTAGGAATGGACGTTCTGGACGCTGTGTGCGAGATATCGTCCTTCGACTATGACGGAGAGTTATTCGACATAGGTTCGGAGAGATATCTCAGAAGCGGAGAACTTCTTACCGAGGAAGATATCAGCGACCTTCGGAAGAAGGATGCCATCTATTTCGGCGCCATCGGCGACCCTAGGGTCAAACCCGGGATACTTGAACAGGGAATCCTTCTGAAAATGAGGGCGGTCTTCGACCAATACATCAACCTCAGGCCGGTGACGTCCTGGTTCCCCTTGGTGCCGCTCAAACGCGAGGTCCCGTTCGATATCCATTTCCTGAGAGAGAACACCGAAGACTTCTACATGGGCGCCGGAGGTACGTTCAGCGGTGCCAAGAAGGAAGCTTTTGTCAAAGTGCAAAGGGAGATGTACGGACTTGAGATGGAATTGAAGACGGATTCCTCCAACGGCGATGATTTCGCCTTCGAGATCGGGCTGCTTTCAAGAAAAGGAGTGTCAAGGTTCGCGGATTATGCGTTCAACTACGCTAAAGCAAGAGGCGACAACAAGATCACGCTTGTCGACAAAGCGAACGTCTGCACGCACATATACGGTATGCAGAGGGCCATCTTCGAAGAGAAGTCCAAAGAATACGGCATCAAACTGGAATACATGTTCGTTGACGCAATGGCGATGGCGATGATAGTCCGACCGGAAACCTTCGGCACGGTCGCGGTCCCGAACCTCTTCGGAGATATACTGACCGATCTGGGCGCGCAGCTCCAGGGTGGCCTGGGAATGGGGGCAAGCGGCAACATCAATCCGAAAGGAGTGAGCATGTTCGAGCCGATCCACGGGTCAGCCCCGGACATAGCCGGCCAGAAAAAGGCCAACCCCATTGCGGCGATACTCGCGGCCCAGCTGCTGCTCGAGAATCAAGGCTATCCAGAAGAAGGCATGATGCTCAGAAGATCGGTGAGATACTGCCTCGACAACGGTCTCACCACGCCGGACCTGGGCGGGAAACTGACCACAGAAGAGGTCGGGAAAGCAGTCTGCAAATACATACTGGAACAAAAGAAGTGACAGAATGATCACACTCGACCTCCGAATCCAATATGATGATGAAAGAACGGCCAAGGCCGTCTTCGACTCCATATCCCCGGACAATGAGGGGTATGTTTCCGCGGAACTCCGCGGAAACATGCTTCTGATCGCTATCTCCTCAGACAATGCCGGGACCATGCGCAACACCGCGGACGATCTCATGGCCTGCATCAAAGCGGCCGAGGAGGCCTCAGGCCTCGTCTCCGGCCCCGCTCCTGACCTTGACGGCGATACCCTTTTTGAATGACCTTATCTCATCGGCCGTCAGCATCATGCGGCCGGTGGCTATCACTTTATCATTCTTATCTGTGATGACGGCCTCGTCCATCGGTCTCAGATCCTCATCGCATTCCGTCACGAACTGACAGAACACGTTCCTTCCCTCTGAAACGAACGGGGCCGCATCGTCGTTGACCGTGACCCTCATGAAAGGGGCCCGTATTTCCGTAACGATCCTGTCCGCACCCTCTTTCCTCAGAGTGTACAGCCCGTCGCCCGCACGCATGGACAGGATATGCTCCCCTTCGGAAATGACGTTCCTTATCTTCCCGGTTTTCCTGCTCACGACCAGCTCTATCTTTCCCTTAAA
>WRKC01000040.1 GCA_009778275.1 Methanomassiliicoccaceae archaeon | reverse complement strand
CCGAAACCGAAGCATAATATCCCGTGCACCTTTGCCTCCACACAGTAATCGAGCAGCCCCCGCAGGTTTTCTTCGGAATCGTTGATGAAGGGGAGGATGGGACACAGCCATACCACCGTCGGTATGCCCGCCTCATTCATGGCTTTCAATACTTGGAAGCGTTCGAATGTTGTTGAGACATTCGGCTCTATCTTCCTGCAGAGATCCTCATCGAATGTCGTCAGGGTCATTTGCACCACGCATTTCGTCTTACTGTTGATCGCTCTTAAAATGTCCATATCTCTCAATATGCGGGAGGATTTCGTCAGTATCGAGAGACCGAACCCGTATTTCTCTATCAAAGAAAGGCACTGTCTTGTTATCAGCAGTTCCTCCTCCAGATGGATATAGGGGTCGCACATCGCCCCCGTGCCTATCATGCAGGGGGCCCTTTTTCTCTTCAGTTGGTCCTCCAGGATCCTGGGTGCGTCGCGTTTTACCTCTATGTCCTCGAAGTCATGGTCCATGCGGTAGCAGGCGCTGCGGCTGTCGCAGTATATGCAGCCGTGCGTGCAGCCGCGGAAGAGATTCATCCCGCAGTTGGGGGAAAGTATGGTCTTGTAATCGGCGTAGTGCATTTTCATCGATGTTGCCTGCGTTTCTCTCTTGATCATCTCATCATACTTCAAAGGAAGAAAAAAGGATTACGGGGGGGATGGAATGGGATAGCTCCCCGCTCTCCTGAAGTGTCTCATGCTTCTTGGGGATGCACTGCGACCTTCAATATCATCATCGACGGGAGAGTATATTAAGAAAAGCGGGGGAGGTCGCCGAAAGTACCCGAAAGTGCGAAAGTGGTCATTTTCTCTTATGCCTTATTTTGACGGCTATCCCTCTTTTGAGGTCTTCCATTTCTCTGCCGGACATCATTGCGACGCCTACTGCGACGACCTCGCCGTTAAGCGTCACGACCGCTTCGTCACCCGGCCTGAGCATGGGGTCTGCCTTCAGCACGCCTATGGCGAAGAGATTTCCTTTCATCTCGAAGTCCGCCATCTCTATCGTGTTCTTTCCAAGGGAGGCCAACATCTCCGCACCTTCGATTGTGAGGGATATCATGCCCCTTTCCGGAGTGAGCATTCCCAGTTGGATCTTCTCTTTGCTGCCTGGATCGTCCCTCAATATTTTCCAATAAGGGAACTTGCCTATTGCGTAACTGCCGTTACCCATCAGCGCATCGGCGGCTTCCCGTCCGAACTGGAACGACAATATGGACCTTACCGATTCGATCCTTTCGATCGCGTAGTCCGCCGGCTCCATGCCTTGGGCGGCCTTTCTCAGAGCGTTATCGAGATTTGCGAGCGATGCCGGAGTGGTGGGGTCCCCGACAACGGTCTCCTCCATCTCCGCCAGGTCCCTGACCAATTCCGCGCTCTCCCCCAGATGGCATACCACTTTGTCGTAGCCTTGCGAGAGTATGCCGGACACCATCGTTCTTATCATCTCCCTTTCCTGGCATTTCCATTCTCCTGTCACCGGTATGTCGTATGAATTGGCGGGATAGAAGATGTCAAGCTCCCTCGGCACGATCCCGAGCGGAGAGGTCACTATGACCTCATGCACAAGCGTATCGTGCTGGGCAGTATGTATCGCCGATGCGAACGCCTTATGCGTCTTCGATATGTGGTACGGTTTCTTCGCCGAGCACGGAAGCAGCAGCAGGATGCGCTTGTGTTCCGGCTTTTTGTATCGTTCCGCTATCTTCTCGCGGTATACTTTCAGATCTGGCCTTCTTAACGATTGCGTCGTGTTGCAGGCGAATCTCGTTCCGACCGTGGAGCAGCATTCCTCTTGGTATCTATAGCCTGCGTCATCAAGGATTCTCAATGCGGCCGTCGATGACGGGGACGAGACCACCCTCTGATCGACAAGTTCTCTCAGCCTGCCCGATTCCGTGAAGACTGCGGCTTTTTCGCATTCTCTGATCAGATCGGCCACATTCTCGTCGTAGGTGCCGGCTTCGCAAGACATCTCCCCTTCCGGGATCAGACGGACCCCCATCAGGCCCGCCGCTCTCGCCAAAGAGTCATCGAACACGTCCGCTCCCATGTAAGCCAGCAGCGAGAGGGTGGATGGTTCGGCTATGCCGAACATGCACAGGAGTTTGTTGTACCCTATGCTCTCCCTTATCCTGATGATGGAGTCGACAAGTTTCCTGGGGTCCTTCCTCAGCTCGAATGCGTTCGGAACAACGACCGCCTCCGCTTCATCCGGTATCTTTTGCTCTCCGGAGAAGGGCGGCCTTACGACGCACACCCCGTCTTTGCAGAAGGGCTCGGCGTCTTTCTTTGATGATGCGGACGTAAGCAGCTTTTGGTCGATGGGAATATCGTCACCGAAGAAATGAAGCACCCTGCCCTCCGGCCCCATCGATATGAAGACCGGCGATCCGTCGGAACCGCATACTACGAACGGCGTCTTTATCGAGCGATCTCCTCTGGAATACTCGCATGTCCTTCCTCTTTGGGACCTTCCGATGACGCTCAGCATGATTCCTCGATTCATCAGGCGTTAATTAATATTCCCTTGAAAGCCCCCGCGGGAAAAAGAGTTATATCGTGAGGTTGGGATTAGGAAGCATGGACTTCTATGACAAAGACCTTGTTTCCATAAGAGACCTCGACAGAGAGCAGATAAACTACCTCCTTGACCTCTCCACGGAAATGATACCTTACGCCAGAGGCGAGAAAGTGAAGAAAGTGCTTGACGGCAAGGTCCTCGGCAACCTGTTCTTTGAGCCGTCGACAAGAACGAAATTATCATTCGAAAGCGCGGCCGGGAGGCTTGGATGCACCGTCATAGATGTTTCCGAGATGTCGATGACCTCCATGTCGAAGGGGGAGACCCTTGCCGATACGATCAGGATGGTGGACGGGTATTGCGACGTCATAGTGCTGAGACACCCGCACGAAGGGGCGGCCAGACTTGCGGCGAAGTTCTCGGAGAATCCGGTCATCAATGCCGGGGACGGGGCTGGCTCCCACCCAACGCAGACATTGCTTGACCTTTTCACGATGAAGTCCGCCAAGGGGTCCCTCGACGGCCTGAATGTCGTGCTCGTCGGAGACCTGAAATACGGCCGCACTGTCCATTCTCTCGCGGAGGCGCTGACGATGTTCGGCGCAAAACTTACGCTGGTCGCGCCTGAATCCCTGCAGATGCCGAAGGACATCTTCAACCATATCGTGGAAAAGGGGTGCAAGCCGTCGAAGACGCCGATCTTGGAGGATGTGATCGGGCAGGCGGACGTCCTCTATGTGACAAGGATCCAAAAAGAAAGGTTCCCCGATCCCGCCGAGTATCAGAAGGTCGCCGGAATGTACAGGATAGGCAACGCGATACTCCGCGAGGCGAAGAGCGACATGATAGTTATGCACCCGCTGCCGAGGGTCGACGAGATACTGCCTGAGGTGGACTCGACCCCGCACGCGAAATACTTCGAACAGGCGTTCAACGGCGTACCCGTAAGAATGGCGCTCCTTTGCGCCATCCTCGGAGGTGACATCAATGGACAATAAGATCGCCGAGACAAAGATACCTCCGATCAGGAACGGGACCGTCATAGATCATGTTGCAAACGGCCAGTCGCTGAATGTCCTGAAGATACTCGGAGTGAACGAGAACAACATCGACTCGGTGATTAGCATAGGCATGCATGTCCCCTCTTCCAAAACCAACGGATGGAAGGATGTCATAAAGGTCGAGGACCGGGAATTGGACCATGCGACAGTCGGGAAGATAGCCCTTATCGCGCCGGACGCGACCATATCGATCATCAGGGACTATTACATAGCGGAGAAGTTCAAGGTCAGGCTCGACGACCATATCATGGGGCTTGCGAGATGCAGCAATCCCAATTGCATCACGAACAGAGGGGAACCCGTTGTCCCGGAGTTCATGGTCGAAGACCGCAATCCTCCGAAACTGAGATGCGTGTACTGCGACAGGATGCTGACGAACATTTCTGAGAACCTTCTGTGAGATGAAGATAATCATCGTCGCGGGGATGCCGGGGGCCGGCAAGGAAGAGCTCCTGTCCGTCGCGGGTTCGATGGGGATCCCCTCAGCACGCATGGGCGATGTTGTCAGGGACGCCTACTCGCAGTCTCCCGACCGCGATCTGGGCATGAGCATCGGGGACTTTGCGAACGCAGAGAGGGAGAGATCCGGAAAGAACATCTGGGCAAAACGCACCATGGAAAAGATGAGCGGCGGTATGTTCCTGATAGACGGATGCAGAAGCATGGCGGAGGTCGGATCATTCAGGGAGCTCAGCGAGGACGTTTTGATAATAGGGATACATTCCCCTCCTGACAAAAGATACGAGAGACTTGTCAAAAGAGGAAGGGGGGATGCCCCTAAGAGTATGGACGAATTCAAAGAAAGGGACGCCAGAGAGATACTCTGGGGCCTTGCGGAGGTCATGGCCCTTTCCGATGTGATGATCGTCAACGCCTCCAGCCTCGAAGAGTTCCATTCCGCCTCCAGGAAGGTCCTGAGGGGTCTTCAATGAAGTTCACGACGATGCGTCTCTGCGGCGGCGAGGCCCTTATGGCGATACCGGTGGACGAGATCCGACTTGACATGGAAAGGGCATCGGAGCTGCTGAGAAGGGTTGGATGCACCATTAAGCAAACGGACGAGATGATGATCATACTGGATTGGAACGAGATGGAGACAACGATCTATCCTCAGGGCAAGGTCATGTTCTTTCCGCTGAAGGACCGTTCGCTGTGCATCAAATACGCTGCGGAGATCCTCAAAGAGATCATCTGAGACGGACCCTACATTTATATTCTGTGTGTATATGTCCATCACATGGAACTAATTACCCAGATTGCAATTTCTGGTATACTGTCCGCCTCCCTGTCGATAATCGCCTACAGGCTGCGGATGCTCACTTTCTCCGGTGCGCTGGCGTCTCTTTTCGTCGGCTACACGGTCGGAGTGTTCGGTTCCGTCGAATGGCTGGTGCTTCTCGTGGCGTTCACTTTCGCGGGCCTCGCGGCGACGAAAATGGACATGCATGAAAAAAGAGAGATAGGACTCCAAGAAGGCAACAGCGGAGAAAGGACACATAAAAATGTTCTCGGAGTAGGTATACCGGCATGTCTGTTCGCTTTTCTGTATGGGGTCCTGCACGTTTACTGCAACGGA